>CAZQXY010000005.1:0-7732 GCA_964597455.1 uncultured Desulfovibrionaceae bacterium | reverse complement strand
TGCTGGGCAAGCGCTGGCCCCTTGCCAAGGTGTTGATTTTGCCGGTGCGGGTGCGCTGCTGCCCATCTCCAGTTTCGGTAATTCCCTGGCAAAAGGCGCCATGTCGGAGGCTGCCCGTACAGGAGTAATAGGGGTATTAACCGGTATGTTTGAACTTACTTCTACGGGAATAACTGCCGCTATTATTTTTGGTTTTTTTATGGCGCTCTGTTTTAAGCCAAAAGGATAGAAAAGAGGAAAAATATTTTATGCCGACAAAGGTAGCCGATAATATAATTATCCATCCTAAAATCGAGGACAACATCGATTATTTCCGCCAAGAACTGGGCATCGGTATTAGCTATGACGTTATTTTAAGAGAGTTCAAAATTGGCCGCAAAAAGGCAGCCTTTATTTTTCTCGATAGTTTTGCCAATGGAGAGGTAATTATCTATATCATGCAGACGCTCCTGGAAGCAAAACAGGAGGAGATTGTACCTAATCCACTGGAGAAAATCATCGCTAAAATGTTACCTTACGGAGAAATCACCCTGGTTGATAACCTGGAAGAGTCGGTAAATGAGCTTTTAGGCGGCCCGCTAGTATTTTTAATAGATGGCGAAAAAAAAATCATCATCTTAGATATCCGGCAGTACCCTTCCAGGCAACCTGAAGAGCCTGATATCGAAAAAGTTACACGCGGCTCGAGAGATGGTTTTGTAGAAACGATGCTCTTTAACGTTGCCCTCATCAGAAGAAGATTGAGGGATCCGAAGTTGAGGGTCGAAGCCATTACGATCGGCAGCAGGTCTTTAACGGATGTTTCGCTGTTATATATCGATGACATCATAAATCCTGACCTCCTGGAGGAGATAAGAAGCAGGCTTTTAAAAATAGATGTTGATGGATTACCGATGGCGGAAAAAACAGTTGAGGAATTTATCACCGCTGATTTCTGGAATCCTTTTCCCGAGGTACGTTACACGGAAAGGCCGGATGTGGCCGCAGTGCATCTTCTGGAGGGACACGTGTGTATTATAGTTGATACATCCCCTTCGGTGATGATTGCTCCTGTTACCTATTTTCACCATATCCAGCATGCGGAGGAATTTCGGCATAGCCCGATCGTCGGTGTATATATTCACTGGGTTCGCCTACTGGGTATTTTTATTTCAATTTTTTTGGTTCCCGCCTGGCTTTTATTAGCAAATTACAGCGAGATGCTGCCGGAGGTTTTACAATTTATTGGTCCTAAAGAAGAGGTCGTTCTGCCACTTTTTTGGCAATTTATTTTAGCAAATGTCGGCCTTGATTTGCTGAGAATGGCCAGTATCCATACTCCGTCTCCTCTGGCTACGGCACTGGGACTTGTTGGAGCACTGTTAATTGGTGATATTGCTGTTACAGTAGGGATTTTTGTTCCCGAGGTATTGCTCTATACAGGACTGGTAGCGGTAGGAATTTTTTCGACTCCCAGCTGGGAGCTGGGATTGGCAAACAGGCTGACGCACCTTCTGCTGTTGTTACTTACAGGGATTTTCCAAATCTACGGATTCGTCGCCGGATTATTGATTGTGTTCATTAGATTGGCTACTACCCGGTCTTTTGGTATTCCCTATCTGTGGCCTCTTTTCCCATTCAACGGCAAAGCTCTTTTTGGCGTATTATTTCGTAAACCGGTACCCATTAAAGGATTCAGGCCTTCTTTTTTAAAGACACGTGATACCGACACTTCGCCTCCGGGGGAAAAATAGGTCCTTTATCACCAAAACCCAACCATAATTTCCCTTGGAAAATCCCAAATATTAACTGGAAATTGCCATATAATAACTGGTAATGCCCATAAAATAACTGGTAATTCCCCAATATACCTGTAATCGCATTTTTTCTTTTGTTATTATATGGTATAATCAATTGAAGTTTGGACAAGTTTCCGTTGTTAACGAGTAAACGAGTATTTTTAAGCAAACATTTATTAAAGACAAAGGGTTAAAATAATGACCAACCTTGCACCGCTAATCAATAGTTCCCTTTCAAAAGAGCTTCATGCGACAATTTATCTTCTGGGTTATTTAGCCCAGAGGGAGTCTTTTAAGGTCTATGCAGTGGGAGGCTTTGTCAGAGATCTCCTCCTGGGTAAAGAAAACCGCGATCTGGATTTAGTTGTCGATCGCTCCGCTGCAGATTTTGCAAAATATGTAGCGCATATAATGCCGGGGCGGCTCCAATGCTTTGAGAGATTCGGTACAGCCAAATTAATTTTATCCAAGGGAATTATCTTTGATCTGGTAACGGCGAGGCAAGAATTTTATGCCGGCCCCGGTGCGCTGCCGGATATTGAACGGTCATCTTTGAAAAACGATCTTTACCGCAGGGATTTTACTATCAATACTATGGCCTGCGCCCTGAATCCTGAAAAGTTTGGACTCCTTTATGATTATTTTGGAGGCCGGGAGGATCTGGATAGAGGGATAATCAGAGTTCTGTATAATTTGAGCTTTGTGGATGATCCTCTGCGCATTATCCGGGCTATTCGCTTTGAGCAGCGGTTTGATTTTATAATTGAGGAAGATACGTTGCTCATGCTGCGTAAAGCCATAGCGAAAAGATTACTGGAAAAGGTAAGCAAGGAACGCCTTTACAACGAAATCCGTTTAGTTTTTAAGGAACCTTCCCCTCTAAAGATCTTAATGCGACTGAACGAACTGCAGTTGTTTAAAGATATTTTTCCACGCTTGGCATTTAATGATCAGCTCAAGGAAAGGCTGCAATTTTTAGAAAAGGGCATGGCGGAACCGGCGGAAAGCGGCCTCAAAGGAAACTGTAATTTCTTTATTTTCTATCTCTCAGCCCTTTTTTACGATTTATCAGAGCATGATACTGCTTATCTTTGCCATCTGATGCGCTTGAAAAGGAAGGAACGCCTCGCATTGTTTGCTATTTTAAAGAAGGTTCCTGAGGTTATACCTAAAATAAAGAAAAGGTCTATCAGCCCGGCGCAGCTTTATTTTCTCCTTCATGAATTGCCGAAAGAAGGACTCGCGCTCATGATGGTTCTGGAAAGCGATCCGCATCTGCGGGAGCAGATCGCTTATTTTAATCAGGAACTGGTTTACCGACGGCCGTTAATAACCGGCAAAGATCTGTTAGAAAAAGGTTTAAAGCCCGGGCCTCTCTTTAACAGGGTCTTAAAAAGCCTTTATGAAGCTGTCCTCGACGGGAAAGTTGCGGGTAAAGAAGAGGAATTGAAATTTGTCACCTTTCTGATAAAAAATAATAAAATGTGTGCAGAAGCCGGGAAAGGAGATAATTAATGTTTTCATTGCCGACAGATTTACTGGGACGCATACCCGCTTTACTGATTGCCATAACCTTTCACGAATATGCCCATGGCAGGATGGCCTATTACTGGGGTGATCCGACAGCCAAACTCCAGGGAAGATTGACTTTAAATCCTTTAGCCCATCTGGATCCCATCGGTCTGCTGATGCTGGTTATCGTTCGCTTTGGTTGGGCAAAGCCCGTTCCCATTAACCCTTTCAACTTCAGGGATCGCCGGAAAGGCCTGTTCTGGGTTTCCTTTGCCGGGCCGGGAATTAATTTGATCTTAGGTTTTCTAGCAGTGTTTTGCTTGATTGTATTTAGAATAACAGCGTATAATATTTATGGAAGCAGTCTGTACAGTATATTTGAAAGCATCTTACTTAACCTTGTTATTTATAATGTTTTTCTGGCAATTTTTAATATGATCCCGCTGCCGCCGCTTGACGGATCTAAAATACTATCCACAATGCTGAAAGGGCGGAACTTGCAAATTTACCACCAGATTGAACCGTACGGACCCTTGTTGCTTATTTTACTCCTTATTTTTGGCGGTTTGGGAAGTATTCTAGGTCCGATTGCCTTTTTTATCATTAATCTTTATGAAACAGTCGTATCTATTTTTATTAGTCCATTTCTTTAGTAAGCAAAAGAAAGTTGAAAGGGTTGATCTGACTTGCAATCAAAAAAAGGGACAATCCTCAGTGGAATGAGGCCCACGGGGAAGCTCCACCTGGGGAATTTATTCGGTGCCCTTGAAAATTGGGCTAAACTTCAGGATGAGTATCATTGTTTTTTTTGTGTGGTGGACTGGCACGCTTTGACAACGGCCTATGAAGAAACAAGGGATATCAGGGATAATGTTAAGGAAATGGTTATTGACTGGCTGAGCTGCGGAATAGATCCTGAAAAGTCGGTGATCTTCAAGCAGTCCGACGTCAAAGAACATGCGGAGCTGCACCTGCTGCTTTCCATGATCACTCCCCTATCCTGGCTGGAGCGGGTGCCGACTTATAAAGAACAGCTCAAGCAGATCGAGGGGCGTAATCTGGCGACCTATGGTTTTTTGGGCTATCCCCTTTTACAGGCAGCGGATATTCTTATTTACAAAGCGGATGCTGTTCCTGTTGGAGAGGATCAAGCACCGCACATCGAGTTTACCAGGGAGGTTGCCCGCAGAGCAAACTACCTGTATAACAAACCCATCTTTCCGGAACCGGCTACTATTTTAAACGAATATAAAGTGGTTCCCGGTCTTGACAATCGAAAAATGAGCAAGAGTTATGATAACATAATCGAGATCTCGATTCCGCCGGAAAAAATACCGGAAAGAGTGCGCATGATGATTACCGATCCGGGTCGTATACGCAAAAATGATCCGGGTAATCCGCAAATATGTAGTATTTACGCCTTTCACCGCATTTTTAACACTGCCGGCCTTTCCGGTATTGAAGAGTCCTGCAGGGCAGGAGCAATTGGCTGTGTAGAATGCAAAAAGGGCCTTTCCGGCTGGATGCAAAATTTTCTGGCACCCGTCTATGACAGGCGCAGGGAATTAGAGAATAATCCCCGGGCAATCGCTGAAATATTGGCAGAAGGAAGGGAAAAAGCCGCAAAAGTCGCCCGTAAAACCATGGAGGAGGTCCGCCTGGCAATGGGAGTGTAGGCGGCGATATGCATGGCGCATGGAAATGTTGTTTAAACAGGAACATGAAGAACGTTATTACGTAAAGTTGACCGCTTTTGAGGGGCCCTTTGATCTTCTCTTTCATCTTATTAGTAAAGAAGAAGTGGATATTCGGGACATTCCTTTGGGTAAAATCACTGACCAGTATCTCGAATACCTGCATTCTTTACCCCAATTGAATACCGACAGGGCAGGGGATTTTTTAGTTATGGCAGCTTCCCTGTTATACTTAAAATCACGGATCTTGCTGCCACAGGCTCCCTCTTTTCTCCAGGAAAGAGAGCAGGAAGCCTTTTTTTGGGGATCAAAAGAAGAGCTTGTGCGATGCCTGCTGGAATATAACCTTTATAAGTCCGTTGCTGTTAAGCTAAAAAATAGAGAGGAACAACAGCATAAAATATTTTTACGTTCACCGGAGTCGCCGAAAATATTTATGGTTAACACGCAGTTAAATTTATATGATTATGATCTCGGTATTCTACAACAGGCATTGTTAAATATCAGGAAGAGTAAGAACGGAAAGGAAGCGAAACCGGAAAGAATCAGGTTGCCGGATGGAATTTCCTTTGCAAAAAAAATCAGGCATATTGTTTCCAGGTTAAAAAAATGCAGCGCCTGTTTTCTGGAAGATTTCCTGCTAAAATTTGAGAAACGGGAGGTAATCTTAACATTTACCGCCCTTTTGGAGCTGGCAAAACAAGGAAGGCTTTCCCTTCATCAGCAGGATAATGCTCATAAGATTAAAGTGTTAAAAAAAAGATAACTGCTCAGGGGTTAATGTATAAGTGAAGCTGCGGGGACGGGGAAAAGGTAAGGGGACACACCCCTTAAAAAATGGAAGACGATGGAACTGTCCCCCTGCTTCGCGAGGGTGTATCTCAAGCAGGAGGTATATAATGCGTGGAAACGATGCAGGACAAAAAGTAACCACAACAGCGATCATTGAAGCTGCTCTTTTTTTAAGCCCTGAACCTTTGCCGCTTGATAAATTGGGGCAGATTTGTGGAGTATCCCTTACCGTAATAAGAGATTCGCTGCAACAAATAAAGGCGGATCTGGCGAGAAACGAAAGAGGGCTTGTCCTGCTGGAAACTGCGGGAGGTTTCCAATTGGGAACCAAACCGGAAACAGCGGCTTGTGTAGAAAAATTATTTACCGCGGAGCAAATTAATACCTCATTGAGTCAAGCAGCGTTGGAAACGCTCGCCATTATCGCTGCAAAACAGCCTGTCACCAGACTGGAAATTGAGAATATCCGCGGTGTTAAAACAGATGGAGTCATTGATAATATGTTAAAAAGAGGCTTAATCAGAATAACAGGGCGCAAAGAAGGCTTGGGGAGGCCTCTTCTTTATGGAGTTACCGAAAAGTTCATGCATTATTTCGGCATTAAAAATTCCCAGGAATTAGACGAATTGATGAATCTGGATACTTAATACTTATTATCCTGAAATTGGAGAAACTAATAAGAAGACTTAACTCAAAAGCAGGTGTTCTTCATGATACCGGAAAAGTCTTTTTATTTTTTGTTTCTCCTTTTTTTGTTTCTCTTATTAGTACTTATTATTCTCCTGCTGCCTTTAACGATACGAATATCAATAAATAATTTGCGGAAAGCTAATACCGTATTCTTTGAACTTAACTTTTTTTTACTGGGGGGGGTTAAGCTTTTTTCATATAATAGAGTCCTGCTTTCTTTAAAAAAGGAGGCGGAAGGGGACGGTTTACTCCTGCTTTTGCATTCATTGATGGAGAAAAAGCAGGACTGGAAAGAATCATACAAAAGAGGAATAAATAAGCACTTATTATTCATATACCGCTTAATAACTGCATTTGGTTGGGAAAGGATGGATCTGTATGTAAAGCTGGGAAGCGGTGATCCAGCTTGGACCGGGATAATAACAGGCTTTTTGCGTTTTCTTTCCAGCATGCTGTCTTTATATATTTCAAAGACAGCAGGGTCTTGCCAAAGACCTGGAATATTTGTTTACCCTTCCTTTTTTCAAAAAGAGCTTGTTTTTTCTTTTAGGGCAAAATTTCGCTTAAACGGATTGAGGATCATTTATTACTCGATGTTGCTCTTCCTGGAAATAGTAGTTACCGGGTATTTTAAAAAAATATGGAGGTGTATTAAAAATGGCAGAACATCCTATTCAGGGTTTAATGATTACGGCGATGGAAAACTTAAGGGAGATGGTTGATGTTAATAAAATAGTCGGGGATGCTGTAGAGACCCCTGACGGGCATGTGATCATTCCGGTTTCCAGAGTTTCATTTGGATTTGTAGCAGGCGGAACAGAGTTTGATGTTCTGGAGGAACAGCAAAAGGGAGTTCCTCAGAATCAAAACCAGAATCAAAACCACAATCAGTCGGCTGGTTTTCCCTTTGGGGGGGGAAGCGGCGGCGGAGTCTCTATCCAGCCGATAGCCTTTTTAGTCGTAGGTCCGGGTGAAGTCAGGCTCCTGCCGGTTGATCGAAGCGCGGTTTTTGACAGGCTGATCGATCTCGCTCCCCAGCTATTTCAACATCTTGAAGACTTAATTAAACCGGACAGGTCAAAAAGCAATATCACCAAACTATAATCCGGATGATGAATTATTATCTGCAGTGCAGAATAAATATATAGCTAGAGAAGCTACCACTACAGCGAAAATTAGCAATGAGCGGTGCCATGGAGACGATGGAACCGTCAGACTGTGTGAAAACTGTCACCCTGGGCAAAGCGAATGGGTCTTGAAATGGCT
>CAZQXY010000004.1:309-31034 GCA_964597455.1 uncultured Desulfovibrionaceae bacterium | reverse complement strand
AGAGAGCTTGGGGATTAATTTGGAAACATAGTTATAATTTTACCGGGAATTTAGGATAAAAGGTATTTCGAGATAAATAAAACCCCGGTACGCGGGGTCAAGCTGACCCCAAAACAAGAGGCGATCAACGCCGCAGAGAAGAATTACGGCTACTTTGCCCTGCTTTCCAATGATATTAAGGATCCTTTGGCCGCCCTTGATATCTACCGCGGCAAGGACTTGATCGAAAAGGCTTTCGGTAACCTCAAGGAGCGCCTCAACCTTCGCCGCACCGCTGTTTCCTCCGAGGAGAGCTTAGACGGCAAGCTTTTTGTGCAGTTCGTTGCCTTGATTTATCTGGCCTACATCGATGCCAGGATGCGCGAAAAGGGCCTCTACCGTGATTACACTCTGCAGGAGCTGCTTGATGAACTCGATATCATCGAGCGGTTCGAGCACCCCGGCAAGCAAAGTCATCTCGGCGAGATGACAAAAAAGCAACTTGAGCTCTACCAGCTGCTTGAAGTGGAGCCGCCAGCATAGGTATAAAATCGCGGGAATTCAGGTAGAAAAGGAAAAGGGCAGACATGACCACGGCACCGGTGATCTTTCCCTATTTTTTGCACCTTCTTACTATCCTGCCCCTTGCTGCCCTTGTTTTCCCTGATAGGAAACGCTGACAAATTTATTTAAGTAATCTCTAAAATAAAGCTCAATTTTTCCGATAGGGCCGTTTCTCTGCTTGGCAATAGCAATTTCAGTAATATGCTTATGCTCAGTCTCAGGATGATAGTAGTCGTCCCTGTAAATAAAAGCAACCAGATCCGCGTTTGCCTCAATACCACCCGACTCCAACAAATCGCTTAAAATTGGACGCTTGTCAGGGCGTTGCTCCACCGCCCTGCTCAGCTGAGAAAGAGCTACCACCGGGCAGTTCAGTTCCTTGGCGAGCGCTTTTAGCGAGCGTGAAATGTTGGATATTTCCTGCTGCCTGTTTTCTACTTTTTCGTGCCCCCGCATCAACTGCAAGTAATCTACAAAAATTGCGGAAAGGCCTTTCTCCATTTTCAGCCTGCGGGACTTGGCCCTCATCTCCATTACGGAAATAGCTGCCGTATCGTCGATATATAATGGTGCTTCGGAAAGTGGGCCGACTGCCTGGGTTAAACGCGGCCATTCTTCCGAAGAAAGAAAACCCCGGCGCAATTTCTGCGAATCTATTTCTGCATATGCACAGAGAAGCCTCTGGGCCAATTGTTCACGCGACATCTCCAGGCTGAAAAAAGCCACGGGTTTTTTCTCATGAATAACAATATGATGTGCTATGTTCAATGCAAGCGTAGTTTTCCCCATGCTGGGACGGGCAGCAATAATAATAAGATCGGAATCCTGCAGTCCGGAAGTAATATTATCTAAATCCAAAAATCCTGTCGATAGGCCGGTAACACCGCTTTTTCTTTCATAAAGCCGCTCCAGCCGCTCGAAAGTTTGTTCCAACGCTTCCTTGAGATGAATAAAATTATTACTGTCTTTACTTCTGGCAACTTCAAGGATTACCTTTTCTGCTTCATCTAAAAACTCCTCAATATTCTCCACGTATCCGTAGCATTTGCCGATAATCTCCGTAGATGTGCGTATCAAACGGCGAAGGACAGATTTCTCCCGCACAATACCTGCATAATGACCTGCGTGCGCCGCCGTAGGAGTCATATTCGCCAGAGATGCCAGATACACTGCGCCTCCGACTTTATCCAGTAAATCGCGGCTTTGCAGCTCTTCGCAAACAGTGACCAGATCTACGGGTTCTCCTTTGTCGGAGAGCGCCATAATCGATTCAAATATTTTCTGGTGCACTTCCCGGTAAAAATCTTCTGCAGAGAGTATCTCGGCAACTTCAAAAAGCGCGTCTTTATCTATAAGCATGGACCCCAGCACAGACTGTTCCGCCTCAATATTCTGCGGAGGCAAACGCTGAGCAGTCTCGTTCATCTCTAACTCTCCCCGGAAAGAACAAGTGGAATAATCTCTTCCACGTTGTCCACATAATTTATTTTTATTTCCTGAAGTGAAGAAGGCAGCTCGGATAAATTCTCTTTAGGCAAAAAAACTTCTTTAATACCCGCAATCCGGGCACCGTAAAGTTTTTCCACCAGGCCGCCAACAGGTTTGATATTGCCCTGCAGTGACAGTTCGCCGCTTACAGCGATATCCTGACGTAAAGGAACCTTTTTTAAAGCACTGTAAAGGGCTAAAAAAAGTGCAGTTCCGGCAGAAGGGCCTTCAATATTGGCTCCTCCGACCACATTAATATGCAGATCGTATTCGCTTACATCCAAACCGCTAATTTTCCTTAATACCGAAGTCGCATTAAAGACAGAGTCTCTTGCCATTGTACCCGCGGCTTCATTAAAACGAATTCTGCCTTTACCCGGCACAGAAGCAGGAAAAGATACTGCCTCAATCTCTAAAATTGTTCCCAAAAACCCGGCGGCAGCCAGGCCATATATTTTTCCTACCAATGGTTCTGCCATTTCTCTCGGCAGGCTCAGAGGAACCAGGCGGTTACTTTGAACAACCTCTTTTATTTTTTCCTCGTCAATAACTATTTCTTTTTCCTGATAACCTTCAGAGTTTTCTTCAGCAGAAATATATTGCGCCAGGCCAAAAGCATCGGCTAAAAGGTTAATAGCTCCCCTGCCCTCGCTGGTATAGCATGAAATTATCTCCCTGGCCACGGGGGTCAAAAGCACCCCCAGCTTTGCTGCAGCGTTATCAACTATTTTTTTGATATCGGCGGGAGAAAGTGGTTCAAAATAAACAGCGCTGCACCTCGATCTCAAGGCAGGGGATATCTCCATCGGAGCCCTTGTGGTAGCACCAATAAAGAGAAAATCTGCAGGTGCTCCCTCTTCAAAATATTTTTTAATGTACTTGGGCACCTGGGGATCGGTCGGATCATAATAAGAGGAATCAAAATATACTTTTTTGTCTTCAAGCACTTTAAGGAGCTTGCTCTGTAAATGAATGTCCATCTCCCCAATTTCATCAATAAACAGCACTCCTGTATGCGCTTCTGTAACAAGCCCGGGTTTAGGCTCCGGGATGCCTCCTTCGCTCAGTTCCCTGCGCGCTCCCTGGTAGATAGGATCGTGGACAGATCCGAGCAGCGGATTAGTCGTTTCCCGCGGATCCCAGCGTAACGTGGTAGCATCCACCTCCACAAAAGGCGCCTCTTCATTGAAAGGAGTATGGGGCATTCTTTTGGCTGCCTCCAGCGCCAACCGCGCCGCCGCTGTTTTCCCTACCCCCGGCGGACCGTAAATGAGAATATGCTGGGGGAAAGGAGACGCAATTTTAGACATCAAAGACCTTATTCCTCGTTTCTGACCAATGATCTCCTCCAGGGAGGCAGGCCTTAAAAATTCCATAGCAGAACGGGATAGACTAACAGAATGCATCTTTTCCAGCAGGGCATACTTTTTTAATGTTTGCGGATTCTCAGGTCCGGCTTCCTCTTTAAAAAGCTGTTTTTTTACATCCTTGATATAATCCTCATGCCGTTGCTGGAGCTTGAAATTAATTTTTTGGTCCATTGATTCCATTAGCGTCCGCCGCGCCAGAATATCGGCGGCCTCTTCTTCCAGTTTATCGAGAATAGCGGGAATTGCCTCAAGATCCGGAATCGTATCCAGTGTTGGATTTTCAAAGATTATTTTTTGAAGTCCGAGCACTTTTTTCCCTAAATTTTTTGAACGCATAAATGAAAGCGCATCCAGCTTCGTTGCCTTTAGAATGAGCTTATCAGGGCCATAAATATTAGTTAACAGATCATAAAAGGCATTAATTCTTTTTTTGAGGCTTTCGCTATCGGAAATCAACTGATAAGACTTTTTCTGTATTTTTTTCTGTAGATAGTTCATCACACAATACGAGCAGGACTTCCGCATTCAATGCATATGCCCGCGGTCTCCTTCCCTGTTTCCTCTTCTACATAATAATATCCAAGCACTTACTCTAATGCTTCAACATTTATATTTATCGCAGCAGCTACCTCAGGATGAAATTTAACCTGTACAGTATAGCTGCCAAGCGATTTGATATGTTCTTCAAGGATGATTTTTCTTTTATCAACATTTATTCCCTCGGCGGAGATTACTTTAGCAATATCCGCCGGAGTAACTGAACCAAACAAGCGGCCCTCTTCGCCGGCTTTCGCCTTAATAGTAAATACCTTCCCGGCTATTTTCTCTGCAAGCTCTTTGGCTTCATTTATTTCCCGGACGGTTTTTTTGTCGATGTTTTCTTTATACATTTTTAGGTCCTTAACTCTTCCCGGGGTTGCCTCAAAAGCTAATCCTTTGGGTATCAGATAGTTTCGGCCATAGCCGGAAGCCACTTCTTTTATATCCCCCTCCTTCCCCAGATTAGCTATATCCTTTCTTAAAATTACTTTCACTTTTTCAACTCCCTCTGATATTTTAAAAACAGCATTCGCTGCCATCCGTTTTATTAAAAGGATTCGCTGCCTGAATCAAAACTCCTGCTCTTTAATCCAGCTGGCAGTATCTTCATGATGACTAACCCATTTAGTGAATAAAAAACGGCAACTCTGTTTATTTTATCCAGAGCCGCCGCAATGCTTTACTCGGCAGTATACGGCAGTAGAGCCATCTGTCTGGCCCTTTTTATCGCCGTTGTTAATTGACGCTGGTGTTTAGCACAATTTCCTGAAATGCGGCGCGGTAAAATTTTCCCCCGTTCAGTAATAAAGCGTCGTAATCTATCACCTTGTTTGTAATCAATATAGTCTATTTTATCAACACAAAAGCTACAGATCCTTTTCTTACCCTTACGTTTCTCTTTGCGCATATTTATATAGCCCTGCTTAAGGACCGGTAACAACAGCCTGGATGCAGGGCAACAAGGCCTCCTTTCTTCTACTAAAATGGCACATCTTCATCTTTAACATCCAGGTCTTCACTGCTAAACGCATCGTAACTGTTATCTGAATCGGCAATGCTGTCTTTTCGCGAATCCAGGAAACGAACATCCCGGGCAACCACATCAGCTGCTATTCGTTTAATTCCTTCCCTGTCTTCATAAGAGCGTATCTGCAGATGCCCATCAACAGCCACAAGCCTTCCTTTTGAAAGGTTGTTTGCACAGGTTTCGGCCAGTTTCCTCCAGGCTACAATTTTGATAAAATCCGTTTCCCGTTCTCCCCGCTGGTTTGTGAAAGGACGGTCAACCGCCAGCGTAAAATTCGTTACGGCAACTCCTTCCGCCGGTGTGTATCTTAACTCAGGATCCCTTACAAGCCGCCCGATTAAAATAATCTTATTTAACATTGCTCTCCTCCTAAAGATCCTCCATTCTCTTTATGCGGTTATCTATAATTATTGAAAAGATAACTAGGGAGCTTGAACCTCCCCGCTTTCTGCTTGAGAAATGTCATGATCCTCATTTTGTGGTTTTGCAGAAACCTTTTCCTCATTTAGCCGGATTACTATATAACGTAAATAACCCTCATTAACCTTAAAAAAATGATCCAGAGTTGGGACCAGTTCTTTTCCACACCGCGTATGGATTAGGAAATATGACCCTTCCTTGAAATCATTAATTTCATAGGCTAACCTTTTTTTCCCAAGCTTTTTTGAGGAAACAATCTCACCGCCCTCTTTATTAATAACATCCGTCACCCGATTAACGGATTCTTCGAGCAAATCCCCTTCCAGTTCGGGTTGAACAATAAACATAATTTCATACAGTGGCATTTATTCACCTCCCTTCGGTCTTAGCGGCCTCCTTCTGCTTAAAGGAAGCAGGGATAACACTGGAAATATATTACCATATCGAAATGCTTAACGCAAGGATTCGCCATTAGTGCGAATTGGTGCGCTTATTTTCCTTTTCTCCGCTGAAATATACGATCAGGCCTTTGATTATTCCAGCTAACGGAATTGATAAGAGAACCCCCATAAAACCTGCCAGCTCCGCTCCGATTAAGAGACTAATAATCACGGTTATGGGTTTCAGCTTTACAAACCTTCCCAACAACAAAGGGCTTAGTACAGGACCATCAAACGCCTGGACGATAATATAAATTAATATCGTGACTGTTGTTGAGGGAGCATGAGGGGATAAGCTAATTAGTACTGCGGGCACGGCCGCAATATAAGGGCCGATATATAATATAACATTAAGCACTCCTGCTATTATTCCCAATAGTAAGGCATAAGGCATCCCTGCAATAGACAATGCGATACCCGTTGCCACACCGACAATCGTACAGCGTAAGATATTTCCTCGAATATAACCCCCAAAATTTTGATCGATTATTTGGAGGATATCAAGCGCCTTATGCTTATGCTTTACAGGTATAAAACTTAAGAGGGAGTTTCGGATATTTTGAAAATCATAGAGCAGAAACAATACTACAAATGCAATCATAAACACATCGACGGTTCTGCCAACCGCGGAAATGCTGATGTTCGTAGCATTTTCCAGTAAAGATCTTAAATTAGAGGAAAGATAAGGAATTAAATCAGTAAATTCCGCACTAAGATCATAGGCCGCCAAATATTGGGAAAGATCCTCGGCTATCAAATGTATTTGCCTGATATAGTACGGCAGATCTTTTAAAATACCCTGGGTCTCTTTCAGGACAACAGGCACAATTAAACTAATAAGGATGATTATTGACAAAAGAAAGATTAAAAAAGAAACAGCTACGGCGAGTAAATGCGGAAATTTGAAACGCTTTTTAAGATATTCGACAATGGGCGAAAGAATATATACGATCAGTATACTGATCACGATTAGTTCTATTACCCAGGAAATATGATATACAAACACAACGAGTCCAATTAAAAGGGCTACCACGGTTACTATTTTTAAAATTTTAAGCGTATCCTTATCCAGCATCTGCTTTAAACTGCCTTTCTTTAACCGTGCCTCTCTTCAGGTTGTTGATGTCTATACTTTAAAACGAAATAAAATGACTTCACCATCTTTTATAGTATAATCCCTGCCTTCCAACCTGACAATACCTTTTTCTTTGGCTGCAGCCAGTGAAGCTGCTTTTAACAGTTCTTCCCACCCGATAACCTCTGCTGCAATAAACCCCCTTTCCATATCGCTATGTATTTTTCCGGCTGCTTTGCGGGCGCTAACCCCTCTTTCCACAGCCCAGGCCCTGGCTTCTTTACCTTTAATAGTAAAAAAAGTAATTAGGCTTAGATAATCGTAACCTAATTTTATTAAGCGGTCCAGCCCGGTCTCCGGAAGGCCATACTCCTCCATAAATGCTTTTCTTTCATCATCTGCCATTTCCGCCAGTTCCTCTTCCAGCGAAGCACAGATACCGATCACCGGTGTTTGTGTTTCTTCTGCTATTTTGCTAATTGACCGCACAGTTTCAGGTTCTTTTTCGGAAAGTTCATTTTCGTCTAAATTGACAACGAAAAGCTCTGGTTTCATTGTTAACAGCTCCCATCCCTCAGCAATAGCTTTCTCCTCAGCGGGAAGAGAGAGGGTCCGAACGGGCTTCCCGTTATTAAGGTGTACATATATTTTTTCTACTAAATTTTTTTCCAAATGGGCTTCGGGAGAATTGCTTTTTACGTTACGCAATGCCTTTTCCCTTCTTTTTTCAAGAAAAGCAAGATCTGCCAGTATTAATTCTATGTTTATAATTTCTATGTCCCGCTGTGGATCCGGCTCCCCTGTCAGGTGGGGAACATCTGTTGCCTTAAAGCCTCTAATAACATGCAGGAGGAGATCCATCTCCCGGATATGAGCTAAAAATCGGTTGCCCAGGCCTTCACCTCTGCCCGCGCCTTTAATCAACCCCGCAATGTCCACAATTGTCAATGTTGCCGGGGTAATCTTTTCTATTCCGGCCAGCACAGCAACTTTATAAAGACGTTCATCCCTTACAGGAATAACCCCTTTATTAGGTTCTATAGTCGAAAAAGGATATTTTGCCCTTTCAACCGGCAGGTTTGAAAGGGCTGTAAAAAGAGTAGATTTGCCCACGTTAGGCAAACCAACCAATCCACATTTAAAACCCATGATTTAATTACCCCCCATATTATCTTCAGGTTCCTGGATTATCTCCTTTACTTTACGCTCAAACCTCTGCCGTGACAAGAGAACACTTCTGCCGCAATTTAAGCATTTTATGCGAAAATCCATCCCCACTCTGATAATACGCCATAAATCCCCTCCACACGGATGGCCTTTTCTCATTTTGACTATTTGTCCTACTTTATACATAATAGCTCTTCTCCTTAATAATTCTTTTTTAAGGCCTCCCCAGTACAGTCTAAAATCAAGTTATTTATTCTGTATATACTTTGTTCTGCAGATAGGAATCAATTTCCTTAAAAACGCACTCAATATGATTTGAGCCATTTGCTTTTTGAAACAATCCTTTTTGCGTGTAATGATCAACCAGCGGGGGTATCTCTTTATTATAGATATTGAGCCTTTCTTTTGCCGTTTCAATTGTGTCATCGCTTCTTTGCTGCAGTTCTCCACTGCAATGATCACAAATATTCCGGACTTTTGGCGGATTATACTTTAGATGATAGGTTGCGCCGCAATTACTGCAAACTCTTCTTCCAGTCAGCCTGGCAATTATTTCATCTTCATTTATATCGATAGTAATGACCATGTCTATTTTCATCTTCAAATCTTTCAGCACTTCGTCCAAAGCCTCTGCCTGTTCTATCGTACGAGGGTACCCATCGAGGACAACGCCCGCGGCGCAGTCTGCCTTTGACAATCTTTCCTTTACTATACCCAACACGATCTCATTCGGAACAAGCTCGCCTTTATCCATGTATGCTTTTGCTTTTTTACCCATTTCCGTGCATTCTTTAACTGCATTACGAAAAATATCTCCGGTAGCAACATGCATTAAGCCAAATTCCTTACACAATATTTCCGCTTGAGTTCCCTTTCCGGCTCCAGGCGGTCCCATTAGTACTACAAACATATCCTTCACTCCCTCCATAAATTGGGGTCAAAACATTTTTATTTTTAACCCTCAATTATACCTATTAGAAAGAATATTCTGCAAACCATACTCAATTTACATTTTGTTTATTAATAAGGCTAGTATTCTCTTCTTAGATGAAAAAATCCTTCCAGGTCATACACATATTTTCTTAATTTATGGCCATACTGAAAGAGTCAGCGATCAAGCCTGAAAGGAATTATTGAAAGATGCACGCTTCAAGCCCAAAAAACCTTGCCATTCCGTCTAGTCATTCTATAGCTTCTATTAATCCGCAGGAACCTGGTTCGCTAAATAATTTTCAAGCAATTTTATTCTCTTTTTTAGAAGAACTAAGAAGTACATATTCTCAACTGATTATACTTTGCATAGGCAGTGACCGCTCAACCGGTGATTCTCTCGGGCCTCTGGTGGGTAGCATGCTTACCGATCTTCAGCTTGACGGTATACCGGTATATGGTACATTGGATAAACCCGTGCATGCCCTTAATATCAGGGAGACCAAAGAATATCTCGAAGACAATTACACATCGCCTGCGATTTTAGCGGTTGATGCATGTTTAGGGCAAAAGCAGATGATCGGCCATCTTGAAGTCGGGAAGGGAAGTCTTTTACCGGGCGCTGCTGTAAAAAAAAGAATTCCCCCTGTAGGCAACTTATTTGTTACGGGTATTGTAAATGTTGGAGGTTTCATGGAACTTATGGTCCTTCAAAGCACCCGTCTCGGTATCGTTTTGCCACTTGCGCGCTTTATTGGTTGGGGTATATTTTTAGCGGCTTCCAATTGGGCCAATAACAATAAATATTAATATTTTATGTTTTATATTTGTATTTATGCTTATTTTTAATTTCTTATTGTTCCCTTTACTATCTCAGTTATAATTCTACTGCAAAAAGTCTAATTTAGGCAACTCTTCGGCCCCATCACATGCTTGTCGTTGGGCTTTCTTGTGTTTGTCAAATGTTTCACGTGAAACATCCATTAAGACTGTCTGTAATTATTCAGCAGTTAGAAAACGCTGATAAAAAAACAGCTAGCCAATTAATGATCTATCCTCTTTATCTTGATCAAGTAATAATGAAATAAGTCTCTCCAAATCCTCATCTCCATAATAATACAGAGTTACCTTGCCTTCATGGGCACCATTTTTAATGCTAGCTTTTGTTCCATAGGTTTTTCTTAAATTATCTTCTAGATCTTTTATAAAGAATTCTTTAAGCTTTTTTTCTTTTTCGATCCGCAGATCTTCTTCTTCATTCTTAACCTGCTTCTTATTCTCTTTCCTATATACTTTAATTAGATCTTCCACTTGCCGGGCAGTCAACTTATTTTTAATGATTCTATTAGCAAAATTGGCTTGTTCCTCGTCTTTCTCTAATGCTAAAAGAGGTCTTGCCTGGCCAACCGAGAGCTCTCCCTGTACAATATGGATCTTAACTTCATCGCAAAGGGAAAGTAATCTAAGTGAATTTGTGATCGTAGAACGGCTTTTTCCCAATTTCCTTCCTATTTCTTCCTGGCTCAAAGCAAATTCTTCAACCAGCCTTTTATAAGCTGTAGCCTCTTCAATAGGATTTAAATCTTCTCGTTGTAAATTTTCGACAAGCGTGATTTCCATCAGCTGATTCTGATCATAATCCTTGATCAGCGCAGGAATTGTTTTTAACCCGGCAATTTTAGCAGCTCTAAATCGTCTCTCTCCGGCCACAAGAATAAAATCATCCTTCTCCTTCTGCACTATAATTGGCTGAATAACACCATATGATCTAATGGTATCGGCAAGCTCTTTTAACTTCTCCATCTTAAATTCGTTCCTGGGCTGCAATGGATTAGGTTTTATTATATCCACAGATATTTCATTTATTTCGTCTTTGCCCCCAATAGCCTCATCTTTAGGTATTAGAGCTTCAAGTCCTTTGCCAAGTCTTTGCCTGTTCATAATAATAAAACCTCCTCAGCTAATTTTTTATATACTTCTGCACCTTTACTGCGGGGATCGTAGTCGATAATGGATTTTCCGTAACTCGGTGCCTCGCTAAGCCGGACATTTCGTGGGATCACGGTTTTAAAGACAATCTCCCCAAAATATTTCTGCACTTCTTCTGCCACCTGACTTGAAAGGTTAGTCCTGGTATCGAACATCGTCAGCAAAACCCCGCCTATTCTTAATTTGCTATTCAAATGCTTTTTAACCAAATTAATTGTATTTACAAGTTGTCCAAGCCCTTCCAGCGCATAATATTCACACTGAATTGGAACCAGTACAGAGTCAGCTGCAGTCAAAGAGTTAACCGTCAGCAAACCTAATGATGGAGGACAATCAATAATAATATAATCAAATTCAGCCCTTATAGGCTTAAGGACCTTTTTTAATCTTATCTCCCGTGAAAGCGTAGGGACAAGTTCAATTTCAGCTCCTGCCAGTTGAATAGTAGCCGGAATAACGGAAAGATTGTTTATGTCACATCTATATAACACCTTTTCAACAGGGAGATCGTTAATTAAAGCATCGTATATACAGGTTCTAATTTTCTTTTTATCGAGCCCGACCCCACTGGTAGCATTACCCTGTGGATCTATATCGAGCAGTAGAACGTTTTTTCCCAGGTCTGCTAAACAAGCACTTAAATTTACGGCGGTAGTTGTTTTACCTACCCCTCCTTTTTGATTAGTTACAGCAATAATCGCGCCCTTCATTATTTCACCCCTAATAACAAACAATAATGCTCTAAAATGTCTTGATATAAATTTACTATAATTATATATATTCGAGAAAACGAATTTAGTTCCTTCAAGGAAAGCAAATGGATATAATAATAATGCCGGATTAATCCGGCATTATGTAAAAAGAATAATAACTTATACCTGTTATCTAAATCTTCTTGCTATTTTGCAGCGTACTCCTTATTTTTGCTTATTTTGGGCAACCTGATTCGTATTTCCCAATAATCCTGCATATCCATTTCTTCCACCAGTGGCTCCAAACCAGCTTTACGAATAATGCTGACAGCCTGCCTGACAGTATTCAAAAATATCCTCAAATCCCTAATTATAACCCTCCGTTGATGCTTTTTTTGATCCTCCGCAACCTTTGAATCCTTATTTAATTGCTTCACCAGTTCTTCAGCTTCTTTAACATTTAAATCCATCTTGACTATTATTTCTACAGCATCCTGCTGTTTCTTAGTAGAATCCAATTTTAATAAAGCGCGCGCATGCCTTTCAGTGAGTTTTTCTTCCTGCAGGAGACTCTTAATATTATCCGGAAGCCTTAATAAACGCAATTTATTAGCAATGGTGGATTGGCTTTTCCCCAATCTCTGAGCTAAAACTTCCTGTGTCAGGTTAAATTCCTCAATAAGTCTTTTATATCCGAAAGCTTCCTCTATAAAATTAAGATTTTCTCTTTGTAAATTTTCAATAAGAGCAACCGCAGCAACAGAGCTTTCATTATATTCACGTACTAATGCAGGTATTTCAGTCCATCCTAAAGATTGACAGGCTAGAAATCTGCGCTCTCCTGCAACTATCTGGTATTCACCTTCAATCTCAGTTACAATAATAGGCTGTAGCAATCCATAAGTTTTTATAGATTGTGCAAGTTCCTTTAATTTTATCTCCTCCATTGTCTTTCTGGGTTGATAGGGATTAACCTTGATTTTATCTATTTTTATCATCTTTACTTCTTCTTTGAGCCCCTCTTTATTGGAAAAGCCTATCTTTTTACCCCAATTTTCACTCATAAATACACCCCATTTTCGATGTTTATAAATTCATTAGCATAAATTATATTAATTAATGTAATTATTCGACAGGCGGAAATAAATTCCTGCATATTAAAGAATTATTTTTTCTCCAGGGGCCTTTTTTGTGGTATCCCAGCCTTTCGTGGAAATAGCTTATCAGCCTTCATTATTTTTATAAAAATTAAGATAACGCGTTCCTTATTGGATTTTGGCAAACGATAGTAAATAGTATCGATCAGATTTCCTCCACAACGCTCGATAATTTCTTCCGCCCTCTGCAATTCATCCAAAGCGTTCGGCCCTTTAAAAGCCCAAAAATAACCGCCTTCTTTTAACAAAGGCAGGGCAAGCTCTGCAGCGACAGATAGAGGTGCGAGCGCACGCGCAGTAACCCAGGAATAACTTTCCCTTTCCTTACCCCTGCCCAGGTCCTCCGCCCTTTTATGCCTTAAAGTAATTTTACTAAGTTCTAATTCACTGATGAGAAGGCGTAAGAAGTTTATTTTCTTTTGCGAGGCGTCGACAACTGTCAGTTTTAAATCCGACAGATAAATTTTCAAAGGAATACCGGGAAAACCTGCTCCACTGCCGAGGTCTAATAATCTTTCTCCGGTTCTATTTGCTGCTTTATGAAAACCAATGAGAGAATCCAAAAAGTGCTCTTCCAAAACATTTTCTGGCGAAATAATACGCGTCAAGTTATATCTTTTATTCTCCTGAACAAGGAGCTGATAATATTTCCTAAACAAAGCAGCTTTCTGCTTATCTAAAGGAATACCACAATTAATAAATCCCTGAATAATATCATTGAGCATCAGCATATCCATATTTAAGCTACTTCCCTATACAGAATCTGCTAAATATTAAATCCAAAATATCTTCACCAACGTTTTCACCGGTAACCTCATCCAGACAATCAAGAGAGCTCCGCAGATCTATACTGATGATATCCAATGGAAACCCACTATCTAGCGCATTCATGGACTCCTGAATATGAGCGGCAGCCTTTCTTATTAATTCCCCCTGCCTGACTTCAAGAATAAGAACACCTTCCTCACTGTACAAATCTCCTGCAAAAAACATTTTAATGATCGCATTCTCAAGTTCTTCAAGGCCTTCACCATTTAATAAAGATATTTCAACCACTTTATCGCCTGGAAACAAATTTCTTAATTCCCTTGCGGATATTTTTTTGGCAAGATCTATTTTATTAAGCAGAATAAATACTTTTTGCTCCTTCATTGCATTAAATTTGCTATAAATCCATTGATCTTCTTCTGTAACACCACTGGAAGCGTCAACCATAAACAAAAGTAAATCCGCTTCTTCAATGGCCCTTTGTGAAAACTCCATCCCAATTTTTTCAACACGATCACCTTCTTTACGGAAGCCGGCAGTATCAATAATTTTCAAGGGCACACCCTTTAAATTAACATAATCAATCAGCAGATCTCTCGTTGTCCCGGGAATTTCTGTCACTATGGCCCGCTCTTCTTTTAAAAAATAATTATAAAGCGAAGATTTTCCGACATTTGGTTTACCTAAAATAACAGTTTTTAAACCATCTTGCAATATTTTACCCTGCCTTCTCTTCTGCAGCAGCTTCAGCATCCTTTCATTTAAGCTAACCAACTTATGCTGAATGTCATAAAAAGAGCCCCCTTCAAGATCCAGATCATCATGAACAAAATCAACATTCACCTCTATTTCAGAAAGAATACCGGCTACTTCATCGCGCAGTTTCCGGACTTCCCTGGATAAATTACCTTGCAAACCGCTCATGGCTGCCTTTAAACCTTTTTCAGTTTTGGCTCGGATTAGAGAAAGCACGCTTTCGGCCTGCACTAAATCAATTCTTCCGTTATAAAAAGCCCTTTTAGTAAATTCCCCCGGTTCAGCAAGTCGAGACCCCTTTCTCAAGATCAAATCTAATATATTTCTAAGACATATAATCCCTCCGTGAGCATTTATTTCCACAATATCTTCCCTGGTATAAGTATAGGGACCCTTCATATAGCAAAAAAGTACTTCATCAACTTTCCACCCTTCTTCATCGAAAATAAACCCGTGATAAAGCCTCCTACCCAGCGGACTAAATTTTTCTTTATGATTATCCATATTCTTATTTAAATATGCTGAAGGAACAAATATCTGCGTACCGATAGACAAAGACTTATTACCGCTTAAACGGATTATACCAATTCCTCCTTCTCCGGGAGGAGTCGAAATTGCTACTATTGTGTCGTTATCCATCGTAATACCATCTCCCCAATTACTCTTTATATCGCTTTTTTCTAAGCCTATCATATAAAAAAAGCCGCATTGCCCAAAAGTGGACATGCGACTCAAGCTAAAAATAACGTCATCGAGGCGAAATAATAACTTTACGATGAGGGTCATCTCCATAACTATAAGTAACAACATGCTTGTTATTCTTTAAGGCAATATGAATAATACGTCTTTCTTGGGGCGTCATCGGTTCCAGAACAACTTCTTTTTTCGTTCTCATTACTTTTGAAGCCAAATTTTTTGCCAGCTGTTCAAGCGTAACCTTTCTTTTTTCCCGGTAATTCTCTATATCCACAATTACTCTGCTATCTGTTAATGCAAATTGTCTGTGTAGTATTACATTCGAAAGATACTGCAATGCGTTAAGCGTATTTCCACGCTTGCCAATTAAAAGACCTAATTCTTTTCCGCTGATATTAAAATACAAATCACCTTCATTATCGCGTTCAACCATAATGTTTCCATTAAGCTTAATAATATGCAGAAGCTTTTCCAAAAAATCTTTTACATATTCATCAGGCTCTTTAAGCACTGTTAACTTGATTTTGGCATTTTTTGAACTGAGAAACTTCAATAACCCCTGTGAAGGTTCATTTATTATTTCCATCCTTACATTATCCTTCTTCACACCTAATTCTTTAACTCCTTCTTCCAGAGCTTCTTCAACCGTTTTGGCAGTTATTTCCAAAGTTTTCACGATTATTTAGCCCCCTTCCTTTTTTTCTTGGATTTTTTCTTTATATTTTTGGGGCTCCCTGTTTGAACCTTAGCCTTCGATTCTTTTTCTTTATTTTCTGCTGCACTTGGATTATCTTTTATATTAACCTCATGATTACTTATTTTATCCCGCTCATAATTTTTATTTAGCTCAACTTTATTCTTTTTTTCAGCACCTCGTATCAGAAAATGATTCCCAACAGAAAATAAAGAGTTTGTTAACCAGTATAATACCAAACCGGAAGGGAAACCAACGCTGATCACCAAGATCATTACAGGAAATATATAAAGCATCATTTTTTGTTTCGGATCGGTTAAAACCAGCTTCTGGTGAAAAAAAGTAGCGGCCGCAGACAGGACAGGTAAAATATAGTAAGGATTAAAAAGGCCATATATTTCCTGAGCATCATTTGGGGAATACATTAAATTAAGTCTTAAAAAATAAGGATTAAAATTTTCTATAGAATTTTGAATCAATTCGGGTTCCCGAAGTAATGTAAACACAGCAATTATTATTGGAAATTGAATTAGTAACGGGAGACAACCGCCCAGAGGATTAATTTTTTTATCCTTCATGTATTCCATCGTAGCTTGATTATACTTTTCTTTATCGTGCTTATATTTTTCCTGAATCTTTTTTAATTCCGGTTGAACCTCCTGCATTTTTTTTGAAGACTGAAGCTGTTTTCTGGTTAAGGGAAAAGTAATTATATTTACTAGTGCTGTAAGCAAAATAATTGCCAGCCCGTAATTACCGGTAAAATTATAAAAAAAAGTCAGCACTATATTTACATATTCGGTCAAAATCTGCATCCAAGGACCTCCTTAAATATTATTATTCACTAACCTTTTGTAGGGGCGGCACAGGATCATATCCTCCCTCATTGAAAGGATGACAGCGTAAGACCCTTTTTAAGCCTAAAAATAACCCCTTTATTATACCATACTGCTCAACCGCTTCAAAACAATACTGCGAACAGGATGGATAAAAGCGGCACCTTGGAGCTAAAAGAGGAGAGATAAAACATTGATACAGGACTATCAGTTTTAAAATAATCATCTTTATAATCATTTCAATAATTTTCCCCAGGACAATAATCTTTCAATTTCATTATAAAGCTCTTTATAACCCATATTCCATGCACCTTTTCTGCCTATAATAACCAGATCAAATCCATTTCTGACGATATGAACCTTTAAATTACGGAATGCTTCAATATACAATCTTTTCAACCGGTGTCTGACAACACTTTTACCGACTTTCTTACTGACGGATACGCCCAATCTGTTATATCCTTTGTCATTTTTCTTGATAAACAAAACTGTATTCTTTGTTGCTAATGATTTTCCATGCCTGTATACTCTTTGGAACTGGTAGTTCTTACGGAGCTTTTCACATTTTCGATAAGATTTATCCCCGGGATTATAATTATTGTTCATCACTTTTCAAGCAGATAATTGTTTTCTTTCTTTATTTCTTCTTCTCTTTATTATTTTACGCCCCGCGATAGTTCTCATTCTTTTTCTAAAGCCATGATTTCTGTTACGTTTTCTTACTTTCGGCTGATATGTCCTTTTCATCAACAATACCTCTCTTTACAAATAAATAAATATATTATACAGTAAAACTCTGGAATTCATTATAACTTATAAATTAAGAACATGCAACATTTGAAGGAAAAGCAAACTAAGATAATCTATAAGTCTAAGTTAAAAAGAGTAATTTCCAGTTCTAAGCATTTTTTTAGAAAAAGCAGGCTTCTAAAACCCTATATTATTTATTGCGGTGTTTAAATTATTCTGATATTATAGCTATTAATTGGTGGTAAATATATCTTCTAAAACCAGTTTTCCACAATTATTGTGGAAAACTTTGCGGTATATGTGGATAATTAATGGAGGTTAATAATGGAAAAAAATTTATCCAAAATCTGGGGACTGGTTCTTTCGGAAATGGAAAATATCCTGAGCAAGCCTAGTTTTGAAACATGGCTGAAATCAACTACACCGTTATCGATAAAAAAGGAAACGATAATTATAGAAGTCCCAAATGATTTTACCAAAAAGTGGCTGCAAGATCACTATTACAATACATTATCTCAAATTTTGTATAGTATAACCAATTTTAAATATTATATACAGTTCGTTACTCCCCAAAATATCGATTTTCCACAACCTCTTTCTAATTTTAACCCGCTGAATAGCTCTGAAATAATAGAACCCCTAAAGGAAGATAGCTCTATAATAAACAAAAAAAATAATTATGCGGTTACCTGCAATTGGTTAAATCCCAAGTATACGTTCGATAGTTTTGTAATCGGCGGCAGCAACCGCCTGGCTCATGCAGCATCCCTCGCAGTAGCCGAAACGCCTTCCAGGGCATATAACCCTTTATTTATCTATGGTGGCGTAGGACTGGGCAAAACCCATCTCATGCATGCTATCGGCCACTTTGTAACCTCCCGCAATACCAGTGATAAAGTAGATTATCTTTCTTCTGAAAAATTTACAAACCAATTTATTAACGCCATCAGAGACAATAAGACAGAGGAATTTCGCAATAAATACCGTAATATAGATATATTGTTAATTGACGATATACAATTTCTTGCCGGCAAAGAACAAACTCAGGAAGAATTTTTTCATACTTTCAACGCCCTTCATGAAAACAATAAACAAATAGTGATCTCCAGTGACCGCCCTCCAAAAGAAATACCAACACTGGAAGATCGCCTGCGCTCACGTTTTGAATGGGGTTTAATCACCGACATTCAACCTCCCGATCTTGAAACAAGAGTGGCCATTTTACGCAAAAAAAGTTTTCTCGAAGGCATATTTATCCCTGATGATGTCCTGATGTTTGTTGCACAAAAAAATGAAAATAATATCAGGGAATTAGAAGGAGCGCTAACGCGTATCATTGCCTATGCCTCGCTTGAGGACAAACAAATTACATTAAAACTAGCCGAAGAGGCATTAAAAGATTTTCTCTCCCAGAAGCAAAAAAAAGTTGATGTTGATCAAATTATCTTTATAACCGCGTCATATTTTAATATATCATTACAGGATATTAAATCGAAAAAAAGAACACAAAATGTTGCTTTGCCCAGGCAAATAGCCATGTATCTCATTCGCGAACTTACAGACAGCTCCCTTCCTAAGATTGGTGAGGAATTTGGAGGTAAAGATCATACAACAGTTATTCATGCCCATAAAAAAATTTCATCCGGTATTCTCAAAGACGAAGCTCTGCAAAAACACATCAAAGAAATAAAAAACACGCTCTTTAATTATTAATTGCAATAACTGTGGACAAGTTATAAAATAGATGTTGAAAATTCTTTTTTTCTGTTAATAAAAAAATCACATTTTAGATAAATAGATCTTGTTGTTGATGATGTGAATATCTTTTCACTGAATATCCACAAAAAAATAATAAAAAAACAGCGTATCTTACATTGCTTGGAATAAATCATGCACATATCCACAATCCCTATTACTAAGACTATTATTATATAATTAAATTATAATAATAATACATCTGCATAATTAAGGAGAAACAAATGCATATTTTAGCAAATAAAAATGTTCTTCTTGAAAATCTTAATACTGTGCAAAAGAGTATTCCGCTTAAATCTTCCATGTCAGCAATAAAAGGAATACTGATCACTGCAAAAGACGAAGAACTAACCATGATCGGAAATAATCTGGAGATGAGTATAGCAGCAATTTCCAACGATATACAGGTATTTGAGGAAGGTGAAGTTGTCTTACCTGTAGAATTTATAGAGATATTGAAACAGGCTCCAGACGAAAATATAGAAATTAAATTAAGTGAAAATGATTTTCGGACAGAAATAATCAGTGGACAGGCTAATTTTATCCTTTACGGAATGGATCCCGAAGATTTTCCTCTGGTTGGTTTTGAAAAGAGTCCTGACCAAGAAAGGATAGATTACTCTGCACAAGATCTCAAGGCAATGCTTAAAAAGATTACTTTTGCTGTATCGCAAGATGAGGGCAAACCATCTTTCAAGGGAGTTTTATTTGAAATTGACGATGATAATAATATTTTTATTATAGCATCAGATACATACCGCCTGGCGCATTTAAAAACAACCTTGAAAAACAAAAGCCTTCAACCTCTGCGGATGCTTATACCGGGAAAAGCCTTAAATGAAATTATGAAAATAATCGATGATAGTCATGAATCAGTTGAATGTACTTACACGGATAGCGATATTATTTTTTACTACAAACAATTTATTATCTACAGCAGATTACTGGAAAACAGGTTCCCAAATTTGAGTAGTATTTTCCCTTCTGCATACGCGACGAAAATAAAAATAAATGCGCACCTTTTAGAAAAAGCTGTTGCCAGAGCCTCCCTGCTGGCCGGGGGGTATAATCATATGATTTCACTACAAATTACTGAAGATGCGCTTGAAATATACTCCGGCTCAGAAGTAGGAAGAATGAATGAAAAGTTGCCCATAAGTAATAAGGAGGGGGATGATCTGCCGGAGATTATGTTAAATGCCCGCTATTTTTTAGACCCGTTAAGGGTGATCGATGATGAATATGTAGAAATAGATTTTAACGGGGCTTATGGACCGTGTATTTTTAACTATCAGGAAACCATAGAAAATGGTATAATTAATTATCGTTACCTGGTTTTACCGATCAAGATAAATAAAAAAGAGATGTAAGTAAGGCTTGGAGGCTACCCGGTGTATATTAGCAGTATATATCTTAATAACTATCGCAATTATAAAAAGCAGGATATTCAGCTATCACCGGGTATAAACGTAATTCAAGGAGCTAATGGTCAGGGGAAAAGTAATTTTTTGGAGTCTATTTACAATTTATGTTTTGGCCGTCCTTTCAGGGCTTTTAAGGAAATTGATCTGGTCTGCCGTGGCACCCCCTATTATTATCTTCAAGGTACAATATATCTGCAGCAGCGTCGCCACAAAATTGAAGTAGGCTATGAAATAGAAAAAAAAAGAAAGATTTTTAAAGTAAACGGAAGAAAAGATCGAAGCAATTGCCTGGCAGGCCGGTGTCCTGTTGTATTTTTTGTTCCCGAAGATTTGGAACTAATCAGAAGAGGCCCGGAGGAAAGAAGACGGTTTTTGGATCGTGAGATAAGTCAGATAACACCACTGTATGGTGAATATTTAAGTCGTTATAATCGCGTTATTTATCAAAAAAATCGTGCTTTAAAGGAAAAAAAAATCTCCAGAGAAGCTCTGAAAAACTTAATTAAAGCATGGAATGCGCAGATAATATATTTTGGAAGCCGTATCTTGCAAAAAAGGGCATATTATATCTCCATCTGGAGCGAGCTTGCAAGCCGAAATTTTGGCTTGCTTTTTGAAAACGAACAGCAGTTGAAAATAGCCTATCAAAATTTTTTACAAAAAGGTCTATTAACAGGGGATCTTAGCGAAATTGAGCTGCTTTTTAGTATTGAAATAGCCGCAAAAGAAGATGAAGAGTATCTAAAAGGGTTTTCTATTGTAGGTCCACACCGGGACGATCTGTCTTTTTTAATTGATGGATGCGATGCAAAACGTTTTGCTTCACACGGGCAGCAGAGAAGCGCTGTTATTGCCTTGAAAGCGGCGCAAATTCAATATTATCATCAACAAGAAGAGAAACCTCTTTTTATTCTGGACGATATTTTTTCGGAGCTTGATGAGAAGAGAAGAGAGCAGTGTTTTGCGCTTTTAGCCAAGGCAGAACAGATCTTTTTGTCTATAACCAAAAAAGAAAAATATCTTGATCCTTTTTTTGAAAAATTTTCCTGCTATTCATTTTTTCATGTTAATAATGGTTCAATAACGGAGATTAAAGAAAATGGAAATGATCGGTTCTTCTATTGACGGCTTTTTAGAGAAGTATGGATTAAAGGAGCAACTGCAGGCGAGAGAATATCTTTCAATTTGGGAAAAAATAGTAGGAGTAAAGATTGCACAGCATTCAAGGCCTCTCACCATTAATAAGAAAAAGCTGATTGTTGAAGTAAATGACAGTAATTGGCTATACCATTTAACAATGCTCAAGGACAAGATAATAAAAGAGTTTAATCTGAAGGCCAGCTCAGAGATTATTACTGAAATCAGATTTATTAATGCAGATTTATCTTCCCGGGATCTATTTAATAGAAAATAAGTTATTTTAAAGGAGGAAAAATAATTGTTTTTACATATTGGTAATTCGCGTGTGGTGTCCTTAGTAGATCTGATCGGCATATTCAATTTAGAAATCAAGCATAACCAGGTTAATACACAGTTTTTGGAGAGTAATCAGCACCATAATATTAATCAAAAAGAAGAAAAAACAGCAAACTCTTTTGTTATTACCAGGGAAAAAATCTATTATTCCCCTATTTCACCTCTGACACTGCAAAAAAGGATTGATAAAAATTGGGAATAATATTATTGTATAGAGTTGGATAATGGTTTGGAGATGATAAAAATGAACGAAAAAAAATCCAGTGTTTATGATGCACAACAAATTCAGGTATTAGAGGGCCTGGATGCGGTAAGAAAACGGCCCAGCATGTATATTGGCTCCACGGGCAGCCAGGGTTTGCATCATCTTGTTTTTGAAGTAGTTGATAACAGTATTGACGAGGCAATGGCCGGATACTGTGATATTATAAAGGTTTCCATTAACAGTGATAACAGTGTTACAGTTTATGATAACGGACGGGGAATACCCGTAAAAGAACACCTTCAGCAAAAAAAATCTGCTCTTGAAGTAGTACTGACCATTTTGCACGCAGGAGGAAAATTTGGAGGAGAAGGCTATAAGGTTGCAGGCGGGCTTCATGGGGTAGGGGTTTCGGTTGTCAACGCCCTGTCAGCCTGGCTGGAGGTTGTGGTGTACAGGGATGGAGAAAAATTTACACAACGCTACGAAAGAGGGGTTCCTGTTACACCTTTACAAGGTAAAGGTAAATCTGCAAAAACGGGAACAGTGATTACTTTTTATCCGGATCCGGAAATTTTTGAAGAAATTAATTTTGATTTTCAAATTCTTATCCAGAGACTTCGGGAAATGGCCTTTTTAAATAAAGGAATCAAAATTGTCATTGAAGACCACCGGTTGAACGAAATAAGGGAAGAGACATTTAAATATGACGGTGGAATAAGCTCTTTTGTATCCTTTTTGAATAAAAATAAAGAAGTTTATCCCAAAAATCCGATTCATCTGGAAAAAGAGCTTAATAACTGCCGGGTAGAAACATCCCTGCAGTACAATACCGGTTACAGTGAGGCTATTTTTTCTTATGCCAATAATATCCGCACAAAAGAAGGAGGAACACATGAATTAGCCTTTAAAAGTGCCTTGACCAGATTAATTAACGACCATGCACGCAGGCTGGGCGTATTAAAGGATAATCAGGACAACTTCCAGGGTGAGGATATTCGCGAAGGATTGACCGGGATTATTAGTATAAAAATTCTTAATCCACAGTTTGAAGGGCAAACAAAAACACGCCTGGGCAATCCTGAGGTAAGAGGGATAGTGGAAAACATCTTAATGGATGGATTAGGAGCTTATCTTGAACAAAATCCGCCTATTACCAGGAGAATTTGTGAAAAAGCTCTTCAGTCTGCCCGGGCAAGGGATGCGGCGCGAAAGGCCAGGGAGCTTACCAGACGTAAAAACGCCCTTGAAATTAGCAACCTGCCCGGGAAACTGGCTGATTGCAGCTCCAAAGACCCCGCAGAAAGCGAGCTCTTTCTGGTTGAGGGCGATTCCGCAGGCGGATCTGCCAAGCAGGGCAGAAGCAGGCATTACCAGGCGATTTTACCCCTGCGCGGTAAAATATTAAATGTCGAAAAGGCCCGTCTGGATAGAATACTTGCCAACGAGGAAATACGTACGCTGATCACAGCTTTCGGTACAGGAATAAGTGACGATTTTAATATCCAAAAACTTCGTTACCACAAGATTATCATTATGACCGATGCCGATGTGGACGGCTCCCATATCAGGACACTTCTGCTGACTTTTTTCTTCCGCTATATGGAACCGCTCATCGCTGCGGGTAATATATATATTGCCCAGCCGCCGCTTTTTAAGGTGACAAAGAATAAAAAGATTTATTACCTCTACCGGGAAGAAGAGCTGGAAAAGTTAATGTCAGAGATCGGTCGCCAGGGAACAAGTGTGCAGAGATATAAAGGTCTGGGGGAGATGAACCCTGAGCAGCTCTGGGAGACAACGCTTAACCCGGAAACCCGCACTCTTATTAAAGTTGATCTGCAGGATGCGATTGAGGCACATGAGATTTTTAACTTACTTATGGGAGAAAAAGTAGAACCCCGGCGCAAATTTATTGAAGATCACGCGAGGGATGTTCGTTACCTCGACATTTAGCTGGTAGAAAATGCTCTGCCTCCATCGGGGAGCTTTCGGGGGGTTTTGTTATTTAGCGTGCCAAACTTTATTAAGATATGATAGAATTAGATCTAGAGTCAGCTATGAGGAGGCTAAATTATTTTAAATGCAACAAGAAGATAGAATCAGAACTGTTCCCCTGCATGAAGAAGTCAAAAGTTCTTTTATGGACTACGCGATGAGCGTTATTGTCAGCCGGGCATTACCTGATGTGCGAGACGGCCTCAAGCCGGTTCACAGGAGAATTCTTTATGCTATGCAGGATTTGGGGATGAGTCCGGATAAACCGCATAAAAAATCGGCCAGGCTGGTTGGGGAAGTGCTGGGAAAATATCATCCTCACGGAGACCAGGCTGTTTACGATGCCATGGTGCGGTTAGCGCAGGATTTTTCCATTCGCTATCTCCTGGTGAACGGACAGGGAAATTTTGGATCTATGGATGGTGACAGTGCCGCGGCCATGCGCTATACGGAGGCCAGGTTATCGCCTCTTGCTTTGGAAATGCTCCGTGATATGGATAAAGAAACCGTGGACTTCAGGCTCAATTTTGATGAAACCCTCGAAGAACCTGAAGTGCTGCCGGCGCATTTTCCCAACCTTCTGGTTAACGGTTCTTCTGGGATCGCGGTGGGTATGGCTACCAACATTCCCCCGCACAATCTCTCCGAAGCCGTTGATGCTCTTAACCTCCTGATTGACAATCCGGAAGTGCCTGATCTAGAATTATTAAAAATAATCAAGGGGCCCGATTTTCCAACGGGCGGTATTATCCTGGGTAACAAGGGTATCGAACAGGCCTACCTGACCGGCAGGGGGAAAATCCAGATTCGGGGAAAAACACTCATTGAAAAAATAAGCGATGATCAAGAGAGGTTGCTCATTACCGAAATGCCGTACCAGCAGAACAAAGCAAGGCTGATCGAAAGAATTGCCGAGCTGGTCAGGGATAAAAAGATTAACGGTATTGCGGAACTCAGAGATGAATCCGATCGCAATGGAGTGCGTATTGTGATCGAGTTTAAAAGGGCAGCCAACCCCCGGGTAATTTTAAATCAGCTTTTTAAGTTTACCTCCCTGCAGCAGAGTTTTGGCATTATCATGTTGGCGCTGGTGGGCGGCAGGCCAAAAGTTCTTACCCTGCGGGAACTCCTGCAGAACTACCTGGAACACCAGAAGGTAATTGTTACCAGGCGCTCCCAATTTTTATTGCGCCGCGCACTGGAGAGGAGTCATATTGTTGAGGGGCTGCGTATTGCTTTGGACAATATCGACCGGGTTATTGCCCTTATTAGGGGTTCTGCCGATACTGCCTCAGCTAAGGAAGGATTAATGGAAGAGTTTGGATTGAGCGAAAAACAGGCCCAGGCAATTCTGGAAATGCGCTTGCAGAGGCTTACGGCCTTGGAAAGGCATAAGCTGGATGAAGAATATCGCTCACTTCAAGAGGAAATAGCTTATCTTGAAGCGCTGCTGGCCGATGAGCAGCTTGTTTTACGGGAAATAAAAGTTGAACTTCAAGAAATAAAGAAAAAGTATGGCGATGAGCGGCTTACAAAAATTGTACCCGATGAAGGGGAAATTGACCTGGAAGATCTGATACCTGAAGAAGAAATGCTGATTACACTTACCCATCAGGGTTATATAAAGCGTTTGCCGCTGGATACCTATCATAGCCAGGGTCGCGGAGGAAAGGGTATAATTGGCCATACTACCAGGGAAAAAGACTTCATAGAACAGATTTTTATTTCTTCCACCAGGGATAAACTTCTTTTTTTCAGTACCAGTGGAAAAGTATATCCCCTGAAAGTGTATGAAATACCGGAAGCCGGGCGTCAAGCCAAGGGAACGGCTATTATTAACCTGCTGCCCCTGGAGAGCGGTGAACGGATTACTTCTGTTTTCCCACTTGTGGAATATGGTGAAAATGACTATATCGTTATGGCCACAGAGAAAGGTATTATTAAAAAATCCCGGTTAAGTGAATATGCGGAAGCCAGACGTTCCGGCTTAATAGCCCTGGGCCTAAAAAAAGATGATGAACTTATTTCCGTGAGGCGCTTGCGCTGTGATGATGAAGACAATGGTGATGCCGAAAACAAAGACAGCATTGTTGGGGATTACCACATTTTACTGGCCACTTCAAAAGGGTTTCTAATCCGCTTTCCGTCAGAACAGTTGCGTTCTCTAGGCCGTACCGCCAGGGGAGTCAAAGGTATTGCCCTTGAGGAAGGCGATAAGGTTGTCGGGATGAATGTCGCAGCCAGGGAAAAAATGAACCTGCTGTTTGTTACCGAAAAGGGATATGCCAAACGAACAAAGCTTTCCAATTTTCGCCCTCAGAACAGGGGTGGTAAAGGGGTCATAGCAACCAAATCCGGAAAACACTGGGGGGATCTTGTAAACTTTATACCTGTGTTAAAAAAAGAAGAATTAATAACCATCTCGGCCCGAGGGCAGATAATCAGGGCAAAAATAGCAGAGGTTCCCGTTCAGGGGCGGTATGCCGGGGGCGTTACCATGATCCGCCTTTCCCCTGACGACAAGGTTGTCAACATAGCGCTGGTAACTGAGGAATAAAGGGACAGGAGTAGCTTGTTATGGCTCAATCTCAGTCAAGAGGGAACTCCCCTGTCGTAACTTTGTTGCTGTTCCTAGCCGTATTTTCATTTTTTTTCTTACAGATGTTCTTTAATCCAAAAGCCCAGCCGGATGTTGACGGTTTTAAAATTCCGGAAGCAGCGGATGTGGCGATAATAGGGGGTACTGCAGCCGCCATGCTGACATCCCTGGAAGCGGCGGAAAACGGTGCACAGGTTTTACTGTTTCCTAACGGGCAGGAGCTGGGGGAGGACGTTGAATTTTTGTTTCAAGAGGGGCTGGCTGCAACGTTAACGCCTCCTCAGGGAGAGTTGGAGATAGAGCTGACCCCTGAATTATTTGGCGAATATATTGGTGATTGCGGGGGATGGCTGAATAACCCGTCTTTATTGGAATCCTTTAAAAACGCTTCTCCGAATTTTTATCCTCAATTCAGGTCATTTTGTGGTATTTCATTAGATTATCTTCCGGAACCCGCCCTGAAACCCTATCTGCACACGGGTAACGACCTGAAGGGCGGTTCAGTATTTAAAAAGCAGTTAATATTAAGTTTAAATAGATCACCTGTTGTTATAAAGAGTGAAAAGGTAAGCGAAATTTTATATTCCCCTGAAGGAGCGCTGGAAGCGCTCCTGGTAGAAAATCATCTGGGTGAACAATATCCTATTTATTTTAAAGCCGTGATTCTTGCCGATGGAGGATATAGCGGGGACCTTCAACGCCGGCATGAACATTTACCCTTCGAAAATATGATTATTTTACGCCCTGCTCAAACAGGAGAAGGTCTCAAGCTGGCAGAAAAAATGGGCGTAGATCTGACACAAATGGGTTTCTTCGGAGAAAAAAATCTCCTTTATAATTCCACAAATGGAGAATACAGTGTTTTGCCTTCCGAACCATGGGAAAGCACCTATTTTTTTAATAATAACGGTACATTTTTGAACTGGAGCGAATCTTCTGCAGAAAATATTTTTGACTTTATTACACAGTCACCTCCGGCGGGGGTTTATATGCTGGTTTCCCGTGATACGGTTTACAAAGAAAAGGCCCTGGATTATGATACTTTTTTTACTCGTTTTGAAGATTTGGAACTGTTGACAAATGCCCTTTATAGGGCTGATCTGTCTTTTTTACGCGGTATACACTTAACACCTCCTTATTATATTGCGCATTTAAAGGCAGGTATAGACTATACCCTGGGAGGTATTTTAACAACTCCCTTTGGAGAAGTTAAAAGAGATGGAAAGGTAATTAAGGGTCTATATGCAGCCGGTGAAATAGCTGGAGGCCTTCATGGAAAGGCCATGCTACCGGGTATGCCCCTCAGTGAAACATTATTTTTTGCTGAAAAAAGCGGTGAAACAGCAGCTAAATACGCACAGCGTTAAAAAGAAGGAGGGATGGGCTTGGCTCAAAAGAAAAAAATCGGTATTACTGATACTACTTTAAGGGATGCACACCAATCACTGATGGCTACCCGCATGCGCATTGGCGATATGCTCCCCATAGCAGCTGAAATTGACGAGGTGGGGTACCATTCCCTGGAAGTTTGGGGTGGGGCTACTTTCGATACGTGCATGCGTTTTCTGCAAGAGGACCCCTGGGAAAGGCTGCGTCTTTTAAGGGAACATTTCAAAAAAACGAAACTGCAGATGCTTTTACGGGGCCAAAACCTGGTAGGTTACCGACATTACCCAGATGACGTGGTGGAATCTTTCGTTCAACACGCCGTAAAAAACGGTATCGATATTATTCGTATTTTTGATGCCCTGAACGATGTCCGCAACCTGGATACAGCAATAAAGGCGACTAAAAAAGCCGGAGCCCATGTCCAGGCCACAATAAGTTACACGATCAGTCCCCTGCACAGTATTGACCACTTTGTGGAACTGGCGGGAACAATGGAAAACATGGGTGCCGATTCGGTCTGTATCAAGGATATGGCCGGCCTCATTTCCCCGTACGACGCTGCCGAACTGGTTGCGAAACTCAAAGAGAAGCTGAAGATCCCCATCCAGCTGCACTGTCATTTTACAAGCGGGATGGCCGATATGTCCTATCTGAAAGCTATTGAAGCAGGATGCGATGTGATCGATACCGCCATCTCGTCCCTTTCCCTGGGTTCTTCGCAGCCGGCAACTGACAGCATGGTAGCCGCCTTGAAGGGAACCCCTTATGATACCGGGCTCGATCTGGAACGTATTGCCCGTATAGGTGACTACTTTAAAGAAATCCGCGCCAATTATGAAATTCCCCTGCATGTGGTCATGGGGGTTGATACCGCTGTTTTAAACTACCAGATCCCCGGGGGAATGATCTCCAACCTTACCTCGCAGCTGGCGAGCCAGAATGCCTCCCACCTGCTGGGCGAGGTTTTACAAGAAGTTCCCCGCGTGAGGGCGGAGTTGGGTTATCCTCCTTTAGTGACACCTTCAAGCCAGATCGTAGGCACACAGGCCGTCATGAATGTCATCACCGGCGGGCGTTACAAGGTTATCCTGACGGAGGTTAAAAACTATCTCAAAGGGCTTTACGGCAGGCCTCCGGGGGAGGTAGACCCCGGCCTGCTGAAAAAAGTCTTAAAAGATGAAGCACCCTTCAAGGGCAGGCCTGCAGACCTGCTTGAGCCGCAGCTGGAAAAAACGAGGGAAGAAAAGAAAGGTTATTTGGAGAAGGAAGAAGATCTGCTCTCTTACATTATTTTTCCTCCGGTGGCGGAGGCCTTTTTCAAGGAAAAAAAGGGTGATCCTCCTGCTCCCGGAAACAATCCAGGAACCCAGGGGAAAAATCAAAGCCGGCCGGCGGGTAACATAGCGCATGCCTCCCAAAGCGGCGAATTGCACCTGGATAAACTCTACACCATAGATGAAACCCTCGTGCTTTATAATGATGAAAAAAAAGGTATGGTATACCCCACTGCCTAACTTGATCACCGCCTGGCACTACAGCGAAAATTAGCAATGAGCGGTGCCAGGGAGACGATGGAACTGTCCCCGTGGCTTAGCGGAATAACGAAAAAGGCAATCTTGCTGTAGTGATAGCTTGATCGGGTTGGTCTATCAAATTGGGATTTGCAACTTCTAAAAAACTTGGCCTAGTCATGATTTGCGGCTAGGCCGTGTTTTTTGTGCTACTCAACAAAAAAAGAAGAACTGGCCATAGCATTGAAAAAGAAATATACTATTGTTATCGTGATACATAACATGCAGCAGGTTGTTGCGCGTGATCTGCACCAGATATGCTCCGCGTTGAAAATGATTACCGATATGAAACGCATAGGTGGCCAAGCTGCGGATATATCGGGTATCGCCGAACTAACTCAAGGCCTTCTTCCGAAATACCGAAAGGCGGAATGTGGTTAAGATGAAAATAAAGTCGTTTGAATTTAATCTGCGGGAGCTTTCCGGTGCCATGGGGGCTATGGGCACGCTTCTTCCTTTGGCCGTTGGTTATTTCACTGTCTGTGGTCTTAACCCCGCCGGACTGCTGGTAATGCTGGGCCTGGCCAATATCGCCACCGGATTGGTCTATAGGCTTCCCATCCCGATTGAGCCGATGAAAGTGCTGGCTGTAGTGGCCATTGCCCAGCAGTGGTCTCCCTCCATGGTTTATGCTTCCGGCTTTGCCATGGGGATTGTCTGGCTGCTCTTTGCCGTTACTGGGGCGATGAACTGGGTAGCCAGGGTTACCCCCCACGCCGTCATCCGCGGCATCCAGGTATCCCTGGGCGTTCTGCTGGCCGTGGAGGCTTTAAAAATGCTCTCCACCGGGTGGCTGCTGGGTCTTATCTCTCTGGCCGTAGTCCTGCTCCTGCGGCAGAACCGCTATGCTCCCGGGGTCCTTGTATTACTGCTCCTGGGGCTGGCAATCGTGATTTACCGGGGGGACCTGCAGGGGTTGAAAATATTGGCAATACAATTTCCGGAGACTACCCTTTTCACCCCGCAGCAGGTC
>CAZQXY010000004.1:0-299 GCA_964597455.1 uncultured Desulfovibrionaceae bacterium | reverse complement strand
GGCGATGCTGCTGGCAGGATTTGCCCAGATACCTCTCACCGCCACCAACGCCGTCATTTCTACCTCTTCCCTGGTCAGCACCTACTGGCCTGATCGGCATGTAAGCGAAAAGAAGCTTTCCTTAAGCATAGGCATTATGAACCTGGTTTTCCCCTTTTTAGGAGGTATGCCACTTAGCCATAGTTCCGGAGGGCTGGCCGGCCGTTATTATTTTGGAGCGAGAACGGGCGGCGCCAACATCATGGAGGGGGTAATCGAAGTTGCCCTGGGACTTTTTTTCGCTTCCTCCATTGCTTATA
>CAZQXY010000003.1:0-33261 GCA_964597455.1 uncultured Desulfovibrionaceae bacterium | reverse complement strand
CCTGGCTGAAAAGGTTGTTAGAGAACATAGCAGTATAAACTTGGATAGAGCGTGGGCCGAATTTGAACTAAAAGGTTTTTCATATGTAATGTGGGATGAAGATGATTACCCCTGTCTTTTAAAAGAAATATATGATGTTCCGCCTCTTTTATATTATCTGGGGGATATCCACGTTTCGACTGCTCCATGTCTGGCGATTGTGGGAAGCCGGCGCCATACGGCATATGGAAAAGATGTTGCTTATAAATTTGCTGCGGATTTGTCAAACTATGATATTACTGTTGTCAGTGGTATGGCGCGGGGCATTGATACCTGGGCGCACAAAGGTGCTCTTGATGCCGGAGGGAATACTCTGGCGGTTCTGGGCTGCGGTCTGGATATCTGCTATCCTCCCGAGAACAGAACTCTAATGGGAAAGATCTGTAAATCAGGAGCAGTAATCAGTGAGTTTCCCCCTCGCAGTGAACCTTTTCCGCAAAATTTTCCCCGGAGAAATAGAATTATAAGCGGGCTGTCGGCGGGAACAATAGTTGTAGAAGCAGGAGAAAGAAGCGGTGCCCTTATTACAACTGACTTTGCTCTGGAACAGGGCAGAGAAGTATTTGCGGTCCCGGGTGGGATTAAGAGCCCTTACAGCAGGGGCTGTCATAAGCTTATTAAAGAGGGAGCAAAACTTGTAGAAAAGGTCGAAGATATTCTGGAGGAGTTGCAATTTTTCCCGGAAAATGAAGCCGCAATTTCTCACGCCAAAACTCTTGGAGAGGCGGTTGAGCAGGGGCAGCTCAATGTGGATGAAATTAAATTGATGGAAGCAATACCCTATGAGCCCCTTGCCCTGGAAGAAATTGTAAAAATAAGCAAAATGCCTGTTTCTACAGTAAATACCCTATTGCTCAATATGGAATTAAAAGGAATAATTAAGCAGCTGCCGGGGAAATATTTTGTAAGGAATTGAGATGGAGGTGCTGAAATGAATCTGGTAATTGTAGAATCTCCAGCGAAAGCGCGGACCATAAGTAAATTTTTGGGAAGTAAATATATGGTGAAAGCTTCCATCGGCCACCTGATAGACTTGCCGAAAAGTCGTCTTGGGATAGATATCGAAAATGATTTTAATCCCAGGTATATAACAATCAGGGGTAAAGGTAAGATATTAAATGAATTAAAAGAAGCAAGTAAAAAAGCGGAAAAAGTTTTTTTGGCAACTGACCCCGACAGGGAGGGGGAAGCAATAAGCTGGCATTTATGTAATTCTCTCGGTATTAAAGAGGATTATCCTTGCCGGGTTGAATTTCATGAAATAACGAAAAAGGCTGTTAAGAATGCTATTATACAACCGCGCCCCATAGACCGCCATAGAATCGAAGCCCAGCAGGCCAGGCGTATTCTGGATAGACTTGTAGGCTACCTGATCAGCCCTTTACTTTGGGAAAATGTACGCAAAGGCCTTAGTGCAGGAAGGGTACAGTCTGTGGCTGTTCGGCTGATATGTGATCGTGAAAAAGAAATAGAATCCTTTATTCCGGAAGAATACTGGTCAATTGAAGGTGTTTTTAAAGAATTTAAGGGGAAAAATACCTTTAATGCAAAGTTTTACGGCAAAGACGGCAAAAAGATAGATTTAAAAAGTGAAGAAGAAGTCAATGATATTTTAGCCGCGATTGAGGGCGTAAACTATCAAGTGACTAAAATACAAATTAAGGAAAGGAAGAGAAATCCCGCACCGCCGTTTACAACCAGTACTCTGCAGCAGGAAGCTTCACGCAAGCTCGGTTTCACCACGAAGAAAACGATGATGCTTGCTCAGCAGCTTTACGAGGGATTGGCCATCGGTCAAAAGAGAGAAGCCGTCGGCTTAATTACTTATATCAGAACAGACGCTGTGACAGTTTCTTCTCTTGCCCGGGAAGAGGCCGGAAAATATATACATGAAAAATATGGTCAAAACTATTTGCCTGATAAACCAAGGAAATTTTCTGCAAAGAAGGGTGCGCAAGAGGCACATGAGGCTATCCGGCCAACGTCTATCTCCAGGAGTCCGGATACAATCAAAAAATATTTGAAAAGAGATCAGTACAGGCTTTATAAGTTAATCTGGGAGCGGTTTTTGGCCAGTCAGATGGAATCTGCAACCATAGAGCAGGTAAGAGTTGATATCGGTGCCGGAGATTATCTTTTTAGAGCTAACGGTTCCAGCATTAAATTTCCGGGATTTATGGTGCTTTATATTGAAGGGGAGGATGAGGAAAAAGAAAAGGAGAAACAGCTTCCGCCGCTGAAAGAAGGACAAAAGCTGGAGCCGGTGTCTTTAACACCGGAACAGCATTTTACCCAACCTCCCCCCAGGTTTACTGAAGCATCTCTGGTCAAAACCTTGGAAAATAGGGGAATAGGTAGGCCCAGCACTTATTCTCCAACTATTGATACTATCCAGAGCAGAGGTTATGTAATAAAAGAGAATAAGCTGTTAAAGCCAACCGAATTGGGTTTTATTATCGTAGATGTACTCAAAAAATATTTCCCCGAGGTAATTGATGAAGGTTTTACGGCGCAGCTCGAAGACAAACTTGACAAAGTCGAGTCGGGAGAAGAATCGCGCTTAAAAGTTTTAAACGAGTTTTATATTCCTTTTAAAGGCCGCTTACAAGTAGCAAAGAGCGAGATGGAAAAGGTAGAAATTCAGGATGAAGAAACAGATGAAATATGCCCGCGTTGTGGAAGAAAACTGGTAAAAAAACACGGCCGCTATGGGCCGTTTCTGGCATGTCCCGGCTTCCCTGAATGCAGGTATACTATGCAACCCAAAAAAGAAACGGGGGTAAAATGCCCTCTCTGTAACGGAAGTATAGTTGAACGCAGAAGCAAAAAAGGGAGATTGTTTTATGGTTGCAGTAATTATCCGGAGTGTAAGTTTGTATCATGGGATAAACCCCTGGATAAAAAATGCCCTCAGTGTGGTTATTATTTGGTAGAAAAAAAGTATAAAGGACCTTATACGGTATATCGTTGTGCAAATGGGGAATGCGACTATCAAGAAAAAAAGCTGGAAAATCAATAAAAAAGCAGGTTGTCCGAGGAGGAATGCCTTATCGCGGATAGAGTAATCGTAATCGGGGCCGGGTTGGCCGGCTCTGAGGCGGCCTGGCAGCTGGCAAAGCGAGGTGTGAGGGTGTCGCTTTATGAAATGAGGCCACAAAAAATGACACCTGCACATCAGGGGGCATATTTTGCAGAACTGGTTTGCAGCAATTCTCTGCGGGCGATTTCAATAAATAATGCGGTTGGATTGCTTAAAGAAGAGATGCGTTTTCTTGACTCGCTGATCATAAAGTGTGCCCTGGAAACACGTATTCCTGCAGGTGGCGCTCTGGCGGTAGACAGGGAAGAATTTGCCCGTCTTGTTACCCGGACTTTACAGGATCATCCGCTGGTCGATATATATTTTGATGAGCTAAAAGAATTGCCGAAGGAAAGGCCTGTAATAATTGCTACGGGTCCTCTCACTTCACCCGCTCTGGCATCTGAACTGGAACGATTAACCGGATTAGGGAAGCTTTATTTTTTTGATGCAGCCGCACCTATTTTGACTTATGAGTCGATTAATATGAAAAAGGTCTTTTTTTCTTCACGCTATAACAAGGGCGGTGAAGATTATCTGAACTGCCCAATGAATAAGAAAGAATACGAGTTGTTTTGGAGCGAGTTGATCAAGGGTGAGATTGCTGAGAGGAAGGTATTTGAAAAAGAGATCTTCTTTGAAGGATGCATGCCGCTTGAGGTTCTGGCAAAAAGAGGAAAGGATACCTTGAGATTCGGACCGTTAAAACCGGTAGGCATCTCACTGCCGTCTTCAGATGAACAGCCATATGCTGTAGTACAGTTGAGAAGAGACAACAGGGAAGGAACGCTTTACAATATGGTAGGGTTTCAAACGCGCTTAAAATGGCCGGAACAAAAACGAATCTTCTCCTTGATACCCGGACTGGAAAACACAGAGTTTGTTCGCTATGGTGTGATGCACAGGAATATTTTTATTAATTCTCCGCTGCTACTTCATCCGACCCTGGAGATGAGAGATTATCAGGGGATCTTCTTTGCCGGGCAGATAACCGGTGTGGAAGGGTATGTTGAATCAGCAGCCACCGGGTTGATTGCGGGTATTAATGCCTGTTGCCGGGTGAACGGGGACCAAATGCTCATTTTCCCTGAAGAAACGTCTTTGGGGGGATTAACAAAATATATTGCAACTGCAGATCCGGATAATTTTCAACCGATGAATGTAAATTTTGGACTTTTGCCCGGATTATCATTTAAAATTGCAAAACAAAAAAGAAAACAGTTACTTGCAGAACGCAGTATGGAAATCTTGTCGAGATTTCGAAAAAAATTCCATAAGCAGCTTGCATAAAAAATTTGAATATGCTAATATTAGTGAAAGGACTGAGGTATGAACATATATCTAAAGGATTTTGTAGAATCCTTGAAAATTGAGAAAAATTCTGCCCCATTGACCCTGAAAAGCTATGAAAAGGATATCAGGGGGTTTTTGGACTTTCTAGGTAACGATATCTTTGCCCTGAAAATGGTAAGTCATTTAAACATGCGTGAATACTTAGCCCTTCTTAAAGAACAGAAATATGCTCGCAGCACTATTGCCAGGAAGGTATCATCCATCAGATCATTCCTGAGGTTTTTAAAAGGACAGGGTTTTTTAGAAAACAATACCTGGGAGCTTGTTTCGATTCCCAAAAAGGAGAAGAAGCTTCCCAAGTTTCTTTATGCGGATGAGGCGCTGGATTTGTTGGAAAAACCGGAGAGGTATTCGTATATAGGCCTCCGGGACAAGGCTATTTTAGAGGTTCTTTATGGGACAGGTATTAGAGTTAGCGAATTGGCAGGTTTAGATTTATCTTCTATTGATGCGGAAGATGGATATCTGAAAGTAAAGGGTAAAGGCTCTAAAGAAAGAATACTGCCTCTCGGTTCTTATGCCTTACAGGCACTTGCTATATATTTAACTAAAAGCCGTCCTTTTCTAGAAGAACGTAATCAAGAAAAAGATAAGAATGCGGCATTGTTTTTAAACAGGTTTGGACAAAGGTTGTCGGTAAGAAGTGTGGGGAGATTAGTGCATAAATATGGGTTGAAAATAAGCAGCAGTTGTAATTTATCGCCTCATGTATTACGGCATTCTTTTGCCAGCCATCTTTTAAACGCGGGAGCCGATCTGAGGGCTGTTCAGGAATTACTGGGTCATGTTTCTGTCTCAACAACCCAGATCTATACACATATAACGAAAGAAGAGTTGAAAAGAACTTATAAAAGAGCGCATCCAAGGGCATAATTATAATTATAAAAAGATTTTCTGTATTTCGGAAATTTAAAGGAGAAAAATCTATTGTTTCATGCTACAACAATTATAGCTGTAAAAAAGGGTGAGAGAGTCGCTATTGCCGGGGATGGACAGGTAACAATATCCGGAAATATCGCTATCAAACATCAAGCCCGGAAGGTGAGAAGGCTATATAACAACACAGTTATCGGAGGTTTCGCCGGTTCAGTGGCGGATGCCCTTACTCTTTTTGAAAAATTTGAAAAACAATTGGAAAACTATCATGGAAACTTACGTCGGGCCGCTGTGGAATTGGCAAAAGAATGGCGAACGGATCGTTATTTAAGGAAATTGGAAGCCTTGCTCATCGTAGCGGCAAAAGATGGGTTGCTCCTTATATCGGGCACAGGTGAAGTGATTGAGCCTGATGATGGAGTTGCTGCTATCGGTTCGGGTGGGGCTTTTGCTCTTGCTGCGGCAAGGGCCCTTCTCAGAAATACAGAGCTTCCTGTAGGAGAAATAGTAAGCAGGTCTCTTTTAATAGCTTCGGAGATATGTGTCTACACAAACGATCATCTTTCAGTTGAAGAAATTTAAATCAACAGATCATCAATATAATTAAATTTTGTATTATTTTGAACCCTTGTATTTAACTTCACCGGAGGTGTTATTGCAGATTAATGGCGGATTACGAAGCTGAACTCACACCTAAGAGAATAGTCCAGGAACTGGATAAGTATATTATCGGGCAAGAGGAAGCAAAAAAGTGTGTAGCAGTAGCACTGCGCAATAGATACAGAAGAAAAAAATTAAAAGATAATATAAAAGATGAAGTGATACCGAAGAACATTATCATGATTGGCCCAACCGGAGTGGGCAAAACAGAAATTGCCCGAAGAATAGCGCGTTTGGTTAATGCTCCGTTTATTAAGGTTGAAGCTACGAAATTCACTGAAATCGGTTACGTTGGCCGCGATGTGGATTCCATTGTAAGGGATCTCGTCGAAACCTCGATTAGAATTGTAAAGTCTGAAAAAATGAAAATGGTAGAGGTTAAGGCAGTTGAGATGGCGGAAGCAAGGTTGCTGGATCTGATTGCTCCCTTACCTTCAAGATCTAAAGCCGGATCCAACCCGTTAAATATGTTGTTTCAAACTGCTGAGGAATACAAAAATTTTCCCTTAAATAAAGACCAAGATGATTATGGTGAGGATATTACCCGGGCCGTAGAAGAACGAAAGATCGCATTGCAAAGGCTTAAAAGGGGCGAATTTGAGGATTATATTGTTGAAATTGATGTAGAAGATCGCTCTGCTCCTATGTTTGAAGTTTTTTCAGGCCTGGGCATGGAAGAGATGAGCACAAATATCCGGGATATGTTCGGAAATTTGCTCCCGTCAAAGAAAAAAAAGAAAAGGGTGTCTTTGAAACAGGCAAGGATGATTTTACAGCAGGAAGAAGGGGAAAAACTCATTGATATGGATGAGGTTATCAGTGAAGCGATAGAAAGGTCCGAACAGAGTGGAATTGTGTTTCTGGATGAGATCGATAAGATTGCAGGTAATGATACTTCTCATGCTGGACATTATGTATCCAGGGAAGGAGTACAGAGGGATATTCTTCCTATTGTTGAAGGTTCTACTGTGATGACAAAATACGGACCGGTTAAAACAGATTATATGCTTTTTATTGCGGCAGGAGCATTTCATTTCACCAAACCTTCAGACCTTATTCCAGAACTGCAGGGGAGGTTTCCCATAAGAGTTGAATTGCAAAGCCTCTCCAAAGAGGATTTGAAAAAAATTTTAACCGATCCCGAGAATGCCTTGCTTAAGCAATATGCAGCATTGCTGGAGACAGAGGGGGTGATAGTCATGTTTTCACCTGATGGTGTAGAGGAGATTGCTGATACGGCATCCTTTCTAAATGATGATTTGGAGAATATCGGCGCAAGACGACTGCATACCATCATGGAAAAGTTGCTGGAAGATATCTCTTACGAAGGATCGGATCTAAAAGGAGAAAAAATTGTTCTAGATAGCGCATATGTAAGGAATAAATTAAAAAATATTGTTAAAAATAAAGATTTAAGTAGATATATTTTATAATTTCAGAAAAGCTTTATAAAAAAGTGGAATATGTAAATTATTCCAGCTTGAATACAACTAAAAGAGGTGATAGTAGTGATAGCTTCTCCTTTGTTAGAGAAGACACGCCGTATCAACAAAATTCTTCAGAAAACTGCTGGTCAAAGGGTAGATTTCGTAGAAGTAGCCGAAGTATTAAAAAATGTCATCCACGCCAATTCATATCTTGTGGATCGCGAAGGGAAAATACTGGGTTATGCCCTGGTTGATGAGTTCGAATGTGAATTGATGGTCACCCGGGTCCTTAAAACAGGATTTTTCCCGGAACGTTATAACAATTTTCTGTTGCGTGATGACGAAACAAGGGTCAATTTGCCTCAGAAGACAAACGACTGTGTTTTTGTAGAGGCGGAAAACTGTCTCTTTACAAATAAGATTGTCACGGTTGTACCCATTATGGGCGGAGGTAAAAGATTGGGTACTTTACTTTTGGCCCGTTTTGCCGAAACCTTTAACGCAGAAGACTTAATCCTGGCTGAAACCGGCGCTACGGTAATCGGTATGGAAATTTTGCGTTCCAGAGCCGAAAAAATTGAAGAAGAGGCCAGAAATAAAGCTGTTGTTCAGCTGGCAATCGGAACGCTTTCTTACTCTGAGTTGGAAGCGGTTGAGCATATCTTTGAAGAGCTGGACAGTGATGAAGGGCTCCTTGTTGCCAGTAAGATTGCAGACCAGTTGGGGATAACAAGATCAGTTATCGTAAATGCCCTACGCAAGTTTGAAAGTGCAGGCGTAATTGAATCGCGTTCGCTTGGTATGAAGGGCACCTATATTAAAGTACTCAACCCCTATCTGCTGGAACAACTGGCTAAGAAGAAAAAACCATTCCAGAGATAGAATTTAGTGCTCAGTATTAAGTTGGAAACAGCCGTAAAGGCTGTTTTTTTATGTTTTTGTACTTGAAATCTTCAGGCATAAACTACTGCCGGGCAGTCTAGTATAATATGAAGGCGGTGAGTGATCTTATGTATTTAAATAATAAAAAGATTAGTATGAGAAAAAAAAGAGATTATTCTCAGGATCTTTTTTCTATTTCAGCTGCGGAGCCTTTATTGGGATTCTAGTTAGTATTGTTTTTATTACTTCCGCTGTATATTTGAATCCGAATGGCATTAATATTAATCTTAACAAAGAAAAAATATTTAATGTGATTAGTTATGAAGTAGACCGTCAGACACAAGAAGAGTTTCCCGTTTTTTTACAAGAGGTTCGCTCTGAAGTTCCATTTTTAGTGGAAAAGTATCTGCAGGAGGATTTTATTAGCATCGGTGACCTGGAGATTGGTGGCTATACTGTCGAGCTTCCGGACCAGTTTATTGGAGAACTGGAAAAAGGCCTGCGTAATGATGTTGCCTATTACGTTTACGAATTGCTTGATACGCTGGAGGAAGAGGAGTTTGTCGATGAGTTAAGCCACAGTATAACGGGTGATCTGTTAAATTCGCTGTTTTTTGATTTAAATGGGCGGAAAGTATCGATTCCGCTGACGGAATATTATTCTATCCCTCTCAGGGTATGGCTGGAGTAGTTTTTACCGTTACTTGTTATTTCCTGTCGGCTATGTTATACTACTTATTGTTAAAATACACACGCCGTGAAAATTGTAGAGAGGTGCTCCTGGTGAGTTCTCTATAATAATGATCAGGCGGAGGCTAACCAAAGGGAGGAACTATTTAAGATGTCCGTAGTTACAATGAAGCAGTTGTTGGAAGCTGGAGTTCATTTTGGACACCAGACAAGGCGTTGGAATCCTAAAATGAGGGAATATATTTTTACGGAGCGTAACGGTATCTATATCATTGATCTGCAAAAAACAGTTCGTCTCATGGAAGGTGTTTATACTTTTGTAAAAAAATTAACCATGCAGGGCGAAAAGATTCTTTTTGTAGGGACGAAAAAACAGGCTCAAGAATCTATTGAAGTTGAAGCAGCGCGCTGTGAGATGCCGTATGTTAATCAACGCTGGCTTGGCGGTATGCTTACGAATTTTAATACAATACGTAAGCGTATTAAAAGGCTGATTGAACTGGAGCAAATGGAAGAAGAAGGCCGCTTTGCCTTGTTGCCGAAAAAAGAAGTTATCAAGCTGAATCATGAAAAGGACAAGTTACTTAAATTTTTAGGCGGTATTCGTGATATGCAAGAACTGCCCGGTGCGGTATTTGTTGTTGATCCAAGAAAAGAAAGAATTGCAATTGCAGAAGCCCGTAAATTGGAGATACCGATTGTAGCTATCGTCGATACAAATTGTGATCCTGATGAGATCGATTATATTATCCCGGGCAATGATGATGCTATCAGGGCAGTTAAATTAATTACTTCAAAAATTGCCGAAGCGGTACTGGAAGGTAAACAAGGTCTGCAGATTGCTCAGGAAGAAGCTGCTGAAGAAGAAAAAAAACAAGATGAATTATCCAAAGTTGAAGAGCAGGATAATTTTTCCGAAAGTAAAATAGATCAAATAAATGAAGAAGAGCTCGAAGAGAATGACGAAAAAAAGACCAACGTGGAGGCAGCAGAAACGGAAGGGGAATAGCATACAACTATGCTCATATTACAAGGAGGATTAGAAGATGATCAGTGCTGAAATGGTAAAAGAACTTCGTGCTTTAACCGGTGTAGGTATGATGGATTGTAAAAAAGCTCTTATCGAAGCCGGCGGAGATAAAGAAAAGGCGAAGGAGTTACTTCGCGAAAAAGGCCTTTCCATTGCGGCAAAAAGGGCAGGCCGTATTGCCGCCCAGGGTGTGGTTGAGTCTTATGTCCACCTGGGAGGTAAAGTTGGGGTTCTGGTAGAGGTTAACTGTGAGACGGATTTCGTCGCGCGGAATGAAGATTTTAAGGCCTTTGTCAAGGATATTTGTCTGCAGGTGGCTGCAACAAATCCTGCTTACCTCAAACGTGAAGAAGTTCCGCCAGAGGTAATGGAAAAAGAGAAGGAGATTTTGACAAAACAGGCACTTGCTGAAGGGAAGCCTGAAAAGATTGTAGAAAAAATTGTAACGGGCAGGATGGGGAAATTTTATACTGAAAATTGTCTTCTTGAGCAGGAGTATATCAAGGACCAGGACAAAACAATAAAAGATCTGTTAACAGAGCTAATCGGCAAAATTGGAGAAAATATTATTATACGCCGGTTTGTGCGTTTTGAAATGGGCGAGGGTCTGGATTATTCAGAAACTCCCTGAAGCGGTTAGATCTAAATATAAAAAGAACACCGGTTGGTGTTCTTTTTATATTCATAACACTTTAATTAACAAAAGAAGGAGTTTCCCAAATCCTTGCCGAAAATATAGTTTGAGATAGCAAACAAAATATAATAATGTGAGGTGATTACATGCGGTTAAAAGACAAGGTTGTTATTGTAACCGGTGCGCGGAAAGGTATCGGCGAGTCGGTAGCCTTGGCGCTGGCCAGGGAAGGCGCCGATCTTGTACTGGTTAGCCGAAGCATCCAGCCTGATGCTCCCATGGTGCAGGCGGTTAAAAATCTTGGCCGCCGGGTATTTGTGAAGCAGGTAGATGTCGGTAACAGGGCACAAGTTTTTGAAATGGTTGACGAAGCTCTAGAGTATTTTGGCCGGATAGACGCACTCTTTAACAATGCCGGCGTAAGCAGGCCTGTTATGCTGTGGAATACAACGGAGGAGCAGTGGGAAGATATCATCAGAATTAATCTCAGTGGTACCTTTTACTGCATTCAAGCGGTGTCAAAGCCGATGATGGAGCAGAAGTCCGGTTCAATTATTAACGTCACTTCTTCAGCCGGGTTGAACGGTACAGTAGGACAGGCAAACTACACCGCCGCCAAGGGAGGCATTTATGCATTATCAAAGTCTGCCGCCAAAGAACTGGCCAGGTATTCGATAAGGGTAAATACAATTTCACCGATGGCTGAAACCGATATGACGCAAAAAATAGCGCACGATCCAAAATTTAAGGAAAAATACTTAGAACGTATTCCTCTGGGGCGTTTTGCAAAACCGGAGGAAATAGCGCCCACGATTGTCTTTTTAGCCTCGGATGAATCAAGTTTTATAACCGGCCAGACGATTTGTATCGATGGCGGGATGATTATGCCTTAGGGGTATATATACATTTTGGGGGAGGGAACAATATGCCAAAAGATGTGGCCGTTATCGGAGTAGGCCAGAGTACTTTCGTGAGAAATTATGAAGGTTCTATCAGGGAATTAGCTTTTGAAGCTTACAGTGAAGCGATGAAAGATGCAGGCATAACAAACAGGGATGTTGGTGCTTCAATCATTTGCTCAGCGCCGGAGTATGATAAACAACGCAGTCCTGCCGGTCTTATGGCGGAGTACCTGGGTTTGAATCCACAACCTACTTTCGCAATGGAATCAGTTTGTTCATCAAGCACCAGCGGCTTAAGGGCTGCCTATGCATTGATTAAATCAGGGTTACACGATATTGTTGTTGTGCTGGGCTTTCAAAAGATGTCTGAAATCACTTCCGCAGATTCTCAGGAACGTATGGGGCGTGGAGCGGATATTATGTGGGAATCACCTTTTGGGACGATGATGCCTGCTTATTATGCGATGCATGCCCGCGCACATTTTGCCCGGTATGGCACGGCGGAAGAGGATCTTGCGTTAATTAGAGTTAAGGCTACCAAATATGGTACACTTAACGAAAAAGCAGTCTACCGCAAACAGCTTACCCTGGAACAATGTATAAATTCCGAATACATTGCCAGTCCGTTAAAAAAATTTGATTGTTGTGCGAATGCGGACGGCTCTTCCTGCATGATTCTGGCCAGCGCGGATAGAGCTAAGGAAATATCTAAAAAGCCGGTGTGGATTTTGGGGACAGGGTCGGGAACAGCTTCCCTGACGATGACGGGCAGGGATGCGTTAGACGGCCTGAATTGTGCCCGTGTGGCTGCCCAGGAGGCTTACAAGATGGCAGGGTTAGGCCCCCAGGATATTGATGTGGCAGAGGTTCACGATTGTTTTACCATCGCTGAGATGATGGCTTACGAGAACCTTGGTTTTGCTGAGCCCGGCAAAGGATCGGAGCTGATTCGGGAAGGGGAGACTTATTTGGAAGGAAAGATTCCCGTAAATGTTGACGGCGGCCTGCTGTCTAAAGGCCATCCCATCGGAGCTACCGGCGGTTCACAGGTGCGTACCATTGTATTGCAGTTACGCGGTGAAGCCGGTGAGATACAAGTACCGGGTGCAGAGATCGGTCTGGTGCATAATATTGGCGGCGTTGGAATATACGGCAATGTGGCCATTTTTGGGAGGTAAAAAAATGGGTTTTGAAAAATTTGGATATGTTAGCTTTACATCTCAAACAAAAACAGAGGCTTTTGTAGACTATCTGAGCAAAAATGAAATCCGTGCTACCAAATGCCGCGCGTGTGGCCGCGTTTATTTTCCGCCGCAAGCAGATTGCAGTTCTTGTTTGGCGAGAGATATGGAGTGGATTAAAGTTGAAGGCAGTGGGAGGATCATAAGCTTTACTAAAGTAAATTATGGCCCTACCGGCTTCGAATCTGATGTACCCTATATTCTTGCACTGGCGGATTTCAATGGCATTAAAGTTTTTGGCCGTTTAAGCAAGGATACTCCTGAAGAAAAAATTACAGTTGGTATGGAGGTAAAAGCTGAGGCAATTTCTCTTCCTGATGGACAGCTAAGCTATCAATTTTTACCGGCGTGATCCGGCTAAGCAAATGTGGAGTACGGCGGTTTTAAGATGAAAGGGGTTTTGGCGAATGGGTGCTCCCGTGATTGATTTTCATCTTCACCCTATACATTATGAGTATTACGGGGAGAGTACTTTTAATTGGATTAGGAATATGCATGCGGGAAAGAATTGGGATGAATTTTATGCATCATACTGTGATCCGAATTTTTTCGTGCAATACTTAAAAGTAAGTGGCATTGATTACGGAGTCGTCCTGGCAGAACTTAGTCCTGCAGTAACCGGTATATGTTCCAACGAATATGTGCTTGAGTTCTGCAGGGGGCAGGAAATGCTAATCCCATTCGCCAGCATAAACCCTTTCACGACCGTTAGAATGGAAATTGAACTGCAGCATTTGGTAAAAAAGGGATTTCGAGGATTAAAAATGTATCCTACTTATCAGCATTTTTATCCAAATGACTCTTCATTGTATCCTTTATATGCACAGGCCGAGGAGTTGCAAATTCCGGTTATGTTTCATACCGGTTCTTCTGTTTTTGAGGGGGCAAGGCTTAAGTATGGAGATCCCCTTTACCTTGATGATGTGGCTATTGATTTTCCTAAGATGAAGATTATTCTTGTCCATGGGGGCAGGGGGTTCTGGTATGACAGAGCCTTTTTCTTAACAAAACTGCATACAAACGTTTATACGGAGATAGCAGGTTTGCCTCCTAAAAAGTTACCGGACTATTTCCCCGAGTTAGAAAAAATTAGCCATAAGGTATTATTTGGTTCTGACTGGCCCGGAGTAAAGGATATTAAACAAAATATTCATGATTTAAGACAGTTGCCCCTTAATGAAGAAGCGAAAGAACGAATTCTGGGTGGTACTGCCGCAATTATATTGAATATATAAATGTATAGTATACAACTGTGCGCAATGTGCCACGCTATAAATTTTCAGATATTATACTTAAATCAAAAAAGAGGGATATTTTATTTTTTTTTATATTTTCTGCAGGAAAAACCGCATCCGCATAGAATATGTATTATTATAGGATAAATAAATGGCAAGGAATTATGGAATCGGAAAGGCAGGGGATGTATATTTATTAACAAGTCAGGCAATTAACAAAACATAAAATAGTATACTTATTAGGATCTGTAATAACTGTTAAAACTAACTCTAATCTCTATATGCAGCACTAATTCTTGTGGTTTTTGGCGTTAAATTTTTAAAGGGGTTTATTTAAAAATTCATTTTCAGGCTGAAGAATGGTAGTACGGATGCCTCTGCGCGAAATGTGATCTGGCCCTGTTGTTAAATTTTGAAAAGTAATACGGCAGCATGGGTTGCTTCCTGAACGGAAGATGAATTTTAATTTTGTGGAGGTGTCTTTTTATGTTTAATCCTCTCAATATCCTGGTTGTTTTACAACCCGGATTGGGTGCTCCGGATGAGTATGAACAATTGATAAAAGAACGTTTCCCGGATAAAGTCGCCAGCGGCGAAATTCGTATCCGTTTATCCCAGGATGGCTCGTCACTTGGTGATGATGTATTAGATACGCATATTATCGGTACAGGAATGATCGTTGAAAAAATTCCGCAGATGAAAAACCTGCAGTGGGTGATGACATTTAGTTCAGGTTATGATCACTTTATTAAGTGGGGCCAAATGCCCGCACATATTCCGTTGCTGCATCTCCCCGGGGGGTCGGGAATACCGGTGGCGGAATTTACTCTTGGCCTGATGTTAAATTTAACAAAAAAATATAATCAGATCTGGGATAATCAAAAAGAAAAAAATTTTGTCCGTGTGCGCGGTGAAGAACTCTATGGAAAAACGCTGGGGATAGTTGGCCTCGGGGGAATTGGGCGTCAGATTGCCAAAAGGGCCAAGGGCTTTGATATGCGCGTGATTGGAACCGATATTCTGATTATGGACATCCCCAATGTAGATGAGATGTATTTGAATAAACAGGTGGACGAAGTAATTAAACAGGCGGATTTTCTGGTCCTCTCTTGTCCTGAGACTCCCGAAACTCTGGGTTTGATGAATGAAGACCGTTTTAAACTGATGAAAAAGACGGCGTACCTGATCAATTGTGCCCGCGGTTCGTTGGTTGTTAAAGATGCCCTGATGAAGGCTTTGAGGGAGGGATGGATCGCCGGGGCTGCTAACGATACGCAGTGGATTAAAAGCCCTCTGCCTTCTTACTTGCCTCCGGAAGATGAACTATGGGGAACGCCTAATGTTCTTATTACCCCACATGTTTCCAGCTGGACGGATATGTATGCTGCGAGATTCGGCGGTGTTTTTGTAGATAATATCGAACGCTTTTTGAAAGGAGAGCCATTAAGTAATATTGCTCCAGAATTTGAATCCAACCGCAAATGATATGGGCAGGCAGTTCCAGTAATCGTCCCAAGGTGCATGCTGAGAACAAGTAAATACCTTTTAGCTGCAGAAAGGAGATAGCAAGTGAGCATAGAAGCATTAGGAGTTCTAAAAAAAGCATTTGCGGATCCCGGCCGGCAGGTCAAGGAGTGGAAACAAAAAACAGGCGGCAAAGCAATCGGTTTTCTTCTGACAGACGTTCCAGAGGAGTTAATTCATGCGGCAGGTTTTTTCCCCTTTGGTATTTGCGGCGGTAGGGCCAGGATGGAGCAGGCAGAAGCCCACCTGCAGACCTGGGCGTGTTCTTATGTCCGTAAGGGGTTGGCCCTGGCTATAAATGGCGAACTTGATTTTTTGGATGGAGTGATTTTTCCGCTCACGTGTGATTCTACCCGTTTGCTTCCTGGTATTTGGGAACATAACACTCCGCTTCCCTATATGGACAGCTTCCGCTTGCCAAGGCAAGTTGAACGCCCGAGCGCCAAAAAATACCTCCTTGGGGAGCTGGAGAGAATAACGCACAACCTGAGCGGGTACAGAGGAAAAGAGATCACCGATGAAGAATTAAGACAAAGTATCCGGCTTTACAACAGCAACAGGGGCTTGTTGCGCAAGCTGTATAGCATTCATGAGCATAATCCGGAGGCTATCAGCAATAAAGACCTTTACGCTGTGCTTGGGGCATCTATGGTAATTGAAAGGGAAAAACTAAACCGCTTTTTAAGCGAGCTGGTAGCAACGCTGGAAGAAAAAACAAAACCTCCGGTTAGTAACAATAAAACAAAACTATATATTTCCGGTACATTCATCAATCCCCCGGAGGTACTGGATTACCTGGATGAAAGTGGTGTGACTGTCGTAGGAGATGATCTTAAAAACGGTTTTCGTTATATCGAAGCCGATGTTGAAGATACCGATGCATCCCCCTGGGAGTCTCTGGCTAACCGCCAGCTAAAGAAAACACCTTTTGCCGGTTATGATGTACCGTCGGCCCCGCGGCGGTATAACCTTGTAAAAGCAGCACAGCAGAAAAAGGTTCAGGGGGTGCTTTTTTTACACCTGAAATACTGTGAACCTGAGAACTATGATTACTATGATAATCTACAGGCATTAGAGCAGGCGGGGATTCCCTCCCTGCGTATTGAAACCGAGTTCGGAGATACTTCACTGGGTCAGTTGCAGACGAGAATACATGCATTCATGGAAATGGTTGGGGGTGAAAGCAATGTCTGAGAAAAAGGTCTTTAAAACAGCTGCCCGGATGAAAAAGATCATGCAAGATTATTATGCCAAAGGAGCTGATGCAAAAGAAAAACGCATTCCAGTCGCCTGGGTGACTGCAATCTTTCCGGTAGAGATACTCTACGCGGCGGGGGTTTTCCCCTATTACCCGGAAAACTTTGGTGCGCTGGCTTCAGCAAGGAAGGTAGCGGATAAGCTCTCCCTTTATGCAGAAGCCAAAGGGTATGCCCACGACCTTTGTGGTTATGCCCGCTGCGGTATCGGTGATGCCTATGCTGATGAGCACCCGGTCGGGGAAATTCTTCAGCCGGATGTAACATTTTGCTGCAATACCCAGTGCGGCTCCCTGGCGAAGTGGTTTGAAGTAGCCGGCAGGTATTATAATGTACCTTATTTTCTGGTCGATGCACCCCAGATACTGGATCAGCCCGAAGAGCTTGTTACCGGTTATTATGTAGATCAGCTCAAGGAGATGATCGCCTTTGTGGAAAAAATTACGGCAGAACCCTTCGATTATGATCGTTTAATCGAGGTACTGCATTATGCCAATGAGGCCTGCAGGCTTTGGAATGAGATTCTTGATACCGCTGCCATGAAACCCGCTCCTTTCGGCTTTTTTGATGCCTGTTTTCACATGGCCCCTATTGTTACCATGCGTGGCACACGTGAGGCGGTAGAATATTACCAGGCGCTCAAGGAGGAGGTTGATGGGAGAATAAAAGAAGGAATAACTGCCATACCCGGCGAACGCTATAAAATCTATTTTGACCATATACCCCTCTGGCCAAAATTGCGCTGGTTTTCCGAGCTGTTTGCAGACCATAATTCTCTGGTAGCTGTTTCTCAATATACCCATTCGTGGGCTTATTCTTTTGATCTAAAGCGCCCACTTGAAAGCCTGGCGGAAAACTATACTGCGGGGTTTGTCAACCGTTCTTTTGAATACAGATTGCAGTTGAAAATGAATTTTTTCCAAAAGTACGGTGTTGACGGTTTTGTGCTTTTCTCAAACCGCAGCTGTAAATCGACCTCCCTGGGCCTTTATGACAAACGCAGCGTTTTAAGCGAGAGAACCGGCCTTCCGGGGGTGGTTTTTGATGCTGATATGTCCGATTTGCGCTTTTTCTCTGAGGCCCAATTTCTCGCCAGGTTGGAACCATTTTTTGAACAATTGGCTTCATCATCCCAATGAAATTCCAGTAGCTAGAAGAAAGGAGGAATAAAACATTGAAAAAACTAATGACAGGAAATGAGGCCCTGGCCTATGGTGCTTATCTCAGCGGGGTACGGGTAGGGGCCGCCTATCCGGGGACGCCCAGCACAGAGATAATGGAAAACTTCGCCAGGTACCCGGGGGTTTTAGCCGAGTGGGCCCCTAACGAGAAAGTTGCTATGGACGTGGGTATTGGCGCAGCATATGCAGGCAGCAGGGCTATGGTTGCAATGAAGCATGTGGGGCTTAACGTTGCTGCCGATTCACTTTTTTATGCCGTCTATACCGGGTTGAAAGGAGGGCTTGTTATCGCCTGTTCGGATGACCCGGGCATGCACAGTTCCCAAAACGAACAGGACAATCGAAACTATGCCAAATTTGCTAAGCTTCCAATGCTCGAGCCGTCCGACAGCGAGGAATGTAAGCAGTTTATGGGTATTGCGCTGGAAATGAGCGAGGCCTTTGATACGCCGGTTATGGTACGGACCGTTACGCGGATCTCTCATTCTTCTTCGCCGGTAGAGATCTCGGAAAACGGCCCTCCGCCGCCTCCGGAGGACCTTCCGTATTATGAACGTGCTCCTTTAAAATGTGTGATGGTTCCTGCCAATGCCCGTCACCGTCATCCAGTGATAGAGGAGAAGATTATTAAACTGGCCGATTATGCTGAGACGCTTGACATTAACCGCATTGAACCGGGAGATGATTCCCTGGGGATTGTTGCAGCCGGCTCAGTTTACCAGTATGCGCGTGAGGTCTTTCCAAACGCTACCTTTCTCAAGCTGGGCATGGTTTATCCCCTGCCGCAAAAACTCATTAAAGAATTTGCTTCCAGGGTAAAAACCGTGGTAGTAATTGAGGAACTGGATCCCTTTTTTGAAGAGCATCTCCGTTTATTGGGGATAGAAGTAAAAGGAAAGGATATTTTCCCCATGATCGGTGAATTTAGCCCTTTCTTGATCCATCAGTGCGCTCTTGACGCGGGGCTGATTGATGCGCCGGCGGTTGAAGCGGAAGCAGCGGCAACTGCCCCCGCTGTCGAGCTTCCTGTACGGCCGCCAATGCTCTGCCCGGGTTGCGGCCATCGCGGTATGTTCCATGTTCTCAGGGAGGCCGGCGTTTTAGTGCTCGGTGATATCGGATGTTATACCCTAGGCTTTGCGCCCCCCCTTAGCGCGATGCATACGTGCGGATGTATGGGGGCAAGTATCGGAGTGGCTCATGGGGTGGCAAAAGCAGGGGTAAAGGACCGTATTGTAGCCGTCATCGGTGATTCTACTTTTTTCCATTCGGGTATTCATCCCCTGATAAATGTGCTCTACAATGAGAGCAATGTTACAACTATTATTGCAGATAATAGTGTAACGGCCATGACAGGACACCAGCAACATCCGGGAACAGGTATTACCTTGCAGAAAAAAACAACCAATGCGGTAGATCTGGAAAAACTGGTGCGCAGCATAGGTTATAATCTGGTAGATGTGGTTGATCCGTATGACCTGGAGAAATTCGAGGGGGTACTGGAAGATCACCTTAATAACGGAAAGCCTTCGGTAATTATCTCCAAGCGGCCTTGCGTCCTTTACACTAAGGAAAAACGTACCCCTCCCCAGGTAAATGCTGATGAGTGCACCAACTGTGGGACCTGCCTGGATCTGGGGTGTTCGCCTCTCATGCAGGAAGAGGATAATGTAAGTATAGATCCATTGCTTTGCAACGGCTGTGGACTTTGCGTTCAGGTTTGTCCTGTAGAGGCTATCGTTCAGGAAGTATAATAAACAACAAGATGATCTGATAAGAGAGGAGGCTGGCAGTTGGAAAAAATTGATTTCTTGATGGCCGGTGTTGGCGGACAGGGTACTATTCTGGCCAGCAATATTCTGGCGGAAGTGGGCCTGGAGTTGGGTTATGATGTTAAGAAGGCGGAAGTTCATGGGATGGCCCAGCGTGGCGGTACAGTGGAAAGCCATGTACGTTGGGGGGATAAGGTCTATGCACCTGTGGCCATTCAGGGAGATGTGGATTACCTGCTTGGTTTTGAAATGCTCGAAGCGGGAAGATGGCCGGCTTTTATTAATAAAGATGCTGCTATTATCGTAAATCGTTATCGCATTCCGCCTCCGTCTGTAAACCTGGGGAAAGCCAGTTACCCCCGGGAAGAGGATCTGGATTCCCTGCTAAAGAGTGCTGCTTCCAGAGTGTTTTGGGTTAATGCTACCGAAAAAGCCAAAGAACTCGGCAATCCGGCAGTTGTTGGTGTAGTTCTGCTCGGTGTCCTTTCCAGCCTGGTTGGCGGTGAAGAGAGCGCCTGGCTTAATGTTATTAAGCGTATGGTGCCCGACAAGTTTGTGGATTTAAACATTAAAGCCTTTGAGGCAGGCAGACAAATGCAAACGGCTTGATTAATTTATAAGCCGCGTATTTTCCAGATAGCGGGTTGACAGCTTGCAGTTGGTGCTCAGGGAAAGTACCGGAGCATTTGAGCCTGAGCTCCTCTGCAGCGCTGTCGCCATCCGGCTCTGAGAATTATGAAAGTTGAGAATTAAATAAATTAGCAATCTAGGAGGCGATTATCAGATGAATTTTGCTTATTACGGTATCATAAATGCGAAGAAGTACCCGCAGCAGGAGTTTCTTATTGAGCTCACACCATCAAAAAAATTGAGGCGTTCTTTAACCTGGAAAGAATTTAACGAACAAACCAATAAAGTTGCCAATTATTTGAAAAATAAACTCGGTGTGCAAAAGGGTGATTATATCCTTCATTTGCAAATGAACAGCATGGAATGGATTGTAACTTATCATGCTATTTTAAGGGTAGGCGCTGTTGCCGTACCTTTGAATTTCCGGTTTGCTCCCACGGATATCAAATATGCAGCGGATGCCTGCAATCCAAAGGTTTTTATTTTTGGAGAAGGCTTTCTTCCCAAGGTTCAACCCATAGAAGGTGAACTAAGCAGCGTCAGTTCTTATATTTGTCTTGGTGAGAATATCCCGGATAATATGGTTTCATATAACGAGATAATGGAAAGCTCTTCTTCCGAGGATATTATCGTTGATACCGACTGGGGGGACCCGGCAGAGTTGATGTTTACCTCCGGGACAACCGGACCCCCTAAGCCTGTTTGCCAGGCACACGATACTCTTTACCAAATAGGTATTGGCGATGCGCTAACCTATGGTGAAGGCCACGAGACGGTTTATCTGGCGCCCCACCCCTTTTATCATAGCGGGAGCTTTTTTCTCTCATTTCCCTCCTACCTGGCCGGTGGCAAGATTGTTATTCTTTTAGAATTAAATGACCCGCGCTATTTATTGGATACCATTTATCAGGAGAAAGTTACCCATGGTTGGGTTACGGTGCCCACCATGTCCGACACGGTAAATGCCGTTAAAAAAGGTGCGATTGATATGGGCGAATACGACTTTTCCCATGTAATCGGAGGTATTGTAATCGGAGCGCAACCTGTACCTTCTTCACTGTATAAAGACATGAGAGAGTTTATTCCCTTTAAAACAGGCAATATTTATGGCATCACTGAAGGCGGTGGCGGAGGCACATTAAACTTGTACGACGAAGATGTATTAGACAGACCCGGTTCAATTGGCAAAGGTACTTATAATGTTGAAACGAGAGTAGTTGATGAATACGGAAAGGATGTTCCTGTTGGTGAAGTAGGTGAGCTGCTCCTAAAAGGCCCAAGAAACATGAAAGAATACTTTAGAAACCCTGAAATGACAGCTAAAACGCTTGTTGATGGCTGGCTCTACACCGGTGACCTGGTTAAAATGGATGAGGACGGCTATATTTATATTGCGGACAGAAAGAAAGATCTCATTATCAGAGGGGGAGAAAACATATTCCCGGTTGAGATTGAAGATGTGCTGCGCAGAAATTCAAAAATTGCTGATGTAGCCGTAATAGGTTACCCTCATGAAAGACTGGTGGAAATAACCATGGCGATAGTTCAGTTATACCCCGGGGAAACGATGACCGAAAAAGAAGTCGTTGAATTTTGTTCACAGCAGGGGTTGGCCAAGTATAAATGGCCTGAGAAAATTGTCTTTGATAGTGTCTTGCGCAACGTAACAGGAAAAATTAACAAGCCCTTAATGCGCAAAAAATATATTGACCCTTCACAATCAAGCGCCGGTTAATTGCAGAACCTGTTAAATTTAATAAATATTAGCTGTGCCTTGGCAAATGAAAGACAAAGCATCAGCGTACAATATGACTCTACCGGATTTTTGCGCCCGGTAGAGTCATAATATTTCTGTTATTATAAAAATAAAAATGATTAAAACATACTTAAAAACTTACTTAATTCATATCGCTCCATTTGCCAAACTGTTCCCGCAAGACGCGATGCAGTATTTTGCCTGTGCCCGTTCGCGGCATTTCCTCATCGGAAATAAAATGGATATCTTTGGGGCGTTTAAAACCTGCCACCTTGCCTTTAGTAAATTCCATTATTTCTTTCTTCATTTCTTCTCCAGGCTGGTAATTCTGGTGTAAAATAATAATTGCGTTAACCGATTCGCCCCATTTTTCATCCGGGACTCCGATTACCGCTACATCTTTCACTGCCGGATGTGCCCCAATGACGTTTTCCACCTCAGAAGGATAAACATTTTCGCCTCCTGTAATAATCATGTTTTTCTTTCTATCCACCAGATAATAATAGCCACTTTCATCTTTCTTAGCCATATCACCTGCGGTGCACCATTCCCCGAGGAATACCTCTTTGGTTTTTTCAGGGTCGTCCCAGTACCTTTGGAATGTTCCGGGGGACCTGGAATATAGTTCTCCTACCTCTCCCTGCGGTACCTCATTTCCATCTTCATCAAGCAGTTTAATTCTGTCAATGCCAAAAATCTCTTTCCCTATCGAACCAAGATGAGTTAACTGGTCTTCCGGCCGCAAAAGCGTTATAAGAGCCGCTTCTGTAGAGCCATAGGCCTCCCAGAGCTCTACCGATTTAAAGTAGTCCATAATGGCCAACTTTAAGTCCTTCCTTGCCGGAGCAGAGGATATAAGCAGCTGCCGGACATTGGAAACATCATACTTTTGTTTGATTTCATCAGGCAACGCAAGGATCATAATATAATGGGTCGGGACCAGAGAGGTGAACGTGATTTTATAATCAGATATTGTTTTTAAAAGATCCTCAGCGTCAAAACTTATCATATTATACACCATGATGGGCGCTGTGACGTAAGTATAGGCGAATGAATAATAGATGGAATTAACATGACACATCGGCATTACCAGCATGGATTTATCTGTCGGTCTTACGCCCATACTCATATTACTAAGGAAATACTGCCCGAGAAAACTTTCGTGGTTTCTTACGACTCCTTTTGGTTTACCTGTTGTTCCGGAGGTATACATAATGGTCCACGGATCATTAGCGTCTACGATCACATCCGGTTCCGCAGGTTTGCCCCGGTTAAGAAAATCGTTATAATGGATATAACCTTCCGGAGCCTTTCCCTCTCCCAGGAAAATAAAATTATCCCGGGGTATTGATTTAAGCTTATCCCGTATGCTGTTAATGCTTTCTATAAAAGGCTCTTCAACAATAATTATTTTGCTTGCGGAGTGGTTGATGATATATTCAATATCAACCGGAGCCAGCCGAAACATAATCGGAACGGCTATCTGCCCGCCCTTTGCGCACCCGGCGTACATTTCCATCCATTCTACGCGGTTATAAGCGAGTATGGCCACCCGCTCACCGTAACCGACACCCGCTTCCGATAATGCGTTGGTCAGCCTGCAAGCCCGTTCATTCCATTCTTTAAAGGTAAAACTCTTGAATTTATCCTGGCAGCCTAATTTATCAGGATAATTTGAGGCATTCATCTTTAAGACTGTTCCAGCATGCATCCATTTACTGACGGTCATGATTTATTTTCCTCCTTCTCAATAATTGGGAATTCATTAACACATAAAGACACCCCCATCATTAAGGCTTGATAGAGGCACCCATGCTGCTGTTTTACTTTATGTGCACAACACATTAATGAAACTGACAATAAAAACAATAACCGTCATACCATCCTACTTATAATTATTAAAAGATAGCAGTATACACCTCCCTATCAGAATGCATTTCCTATGGCGGTACATTAATCCGGTAAAGCTTTTTACTATTATTAATTATTAATTACTTCAACAATAATTTTTTATTTCCTGCCTAAAATATTCGACTTCTATAAAAAGTTTAAAAAGTTTCAATTCTCTAATTTAAATATTATTGTAGCAAATATTAATAATTTGGTTTGATATTTTTTTTAGCAGGAAACAGTCTCTTTTTAGAGAAGATATACAAAACAAAAGGTATAGTATAAATTAAGAAATATCAATGGAGGGGGATGTTTCTTATGACGTTTTCCAAAAAAGTAGTAGCTATAAGCGGTTCGCCGAGATCCGGTTTTCCAGATAAAAAATCATTTACTGAAAAGATCTTGAACCTATTCATAGAGGGAATTAATCCTGCCGATTTCAAAATATTCTATCCGTATAAAATGAATATTCATTATTGTAAAGCCTGCATGGCATGCTGGTTTAAAACTCCCGGACAGTGTGCTGTTGAAGATGATATGAAACTTCTCAAGCCGGAAATTGAAGATGCAGATGTAATAATCCTGGCCAGCCCTGTTTATGTATTCGGTTTTAGCACTCCGGTAAAAGCAGTCCTGGATAGGTGCTTTTCCATGTTCGACCCCTTCATAGTAAACGATAAGGAAGGACACTGCCGCCACCGGAGGTTTAAGCCCCGCGAGCAAACAGCGTTGCTTGTCTCTACCTGTGGTTTTTCCGAAAGGGATAATTTTGATCAAATCCGCAATCATTTTACGGCAATATGCAAAAACTTCGCCTGGGATTTGGGGGGAGAGATTCTTGTGCCTGCCAGTTCTCTGGGTTTTGTTCGTGACGCTTATCTTGAAAAATACGAGCTTGTTAAAAAAGCAGGGGAAGAATTTGCAGTAAACGGACTAATATCCTCTGCAACGATGCAAAAAATTTCCGAAGAAACTATGACGCCTACCGAATACCAGAAACTGGTTAACTCTTTTTTTAAAAAGTTAATGAACAGAAATAGCGCTGAACCGAATGCATAAAATTATATTTACATGTGGGGATGAGCAGTTAATAATAATAATACCGTTAAGATAGGGGCTCTTGTTTTGACTATCCGTGGTCGGGATTATTGCTATAACCTGTGATAGCTTGGGTGTAGATTTTATTTTTCATCTATGATATGATATATTATATTATGGCTAATTATAATATAATATGGCCAATCAAACGGTTGGAAGGAATGTTTTATAATATAATCTATAATCTGTTAGTGAAGTAAGAAAGGGGGATTCGGAAGGTATTTTAAAAATTATAAGGATATTGTCCCTGGATACCGGATACCTGGATAACGGGTAAAGGAGGTGAGATATTTCTGTTGCTTTTGTATGACCATTAATACTGTTTATCAATTTTTATCTACTATTATAGATGCCTTTAGTATCAGTATAACATATCAATTGCTTAGGCAAGATAATACTTATTTGATTTGAGGATATTTTTACTCTAGTTAAAACAGAAGGAATGGTTGAACAACGGGTTTATCTTGTAAGAAAAGGGGGGATTTATTTGTCTTATGAATATCTGAAAACGAAAAACGAGGGCGGAATAGTGCGTATTACTTTGAACCGTCCTCCACTGAACGTTTTAACCATTGCCATGATGGAAGAGATGGTAAAGGCGTTTAATTGGGCGCAGGGGGAATCCGGCTCAATAGTTGTTTTGGATGCGGAAGGAAAAGCCTTTTCCGCCGGCGTGGACGTGGCCGACCATACTCCGGACAAGGTAGGACAAATGATCGATGTATTCGACAGGCTTTTTATTGCCATGTTTGAGGTAGAAAAACCAATCGTTGGTCTGGTAAATGGTGCTGCTCTGGGTGGCGGATACGAGCTCGTTCTTGCCTGTGACCTGGTAGTGGCCTCAGAAAAGGCCAAACTGGGGCAGCCGGAGATTAACGTCGGTGTTTTACCTCCAATTGCCTGTTACCTTTTGCCGAAATTGACTTCCTGGCCCAGAGCATTGGAGCTCCTGTTAAGCGGGGAGGTTATCAGTGCCGCACGTGCCGAGCAGATGGGCCTGGTGAATAAGGTTGTTCCTGCCGATGATTTCGCCAATGGTTGCAGTGAGTTTTTAAAGAAATTTGCAGTGCAAAGTCCTGTGGTTTTAGCGCTGACCAAAAAGGCGGCGCTGGCCGGGCAGAGGAAGAGCTTTAAGGATGGGATAAAAGCTATTGATGATATTTACCTGAATGAGCTTATGCAAACCGAAGACGCTGTGGAAGGGTTAAATGCCTTTACGGAAAAACGCAAACCTGTGTGGAAAGGAAAATAGCAATCCGATTTTTTACAGAAAACAAGGAGGTAATCATAATGGCTGTACCGGAAAAAATTCAAACCTGGCAAATGGTCGAACCCGGCAAGTTGGAGAAAACCAGTATTGATGTACCGGAGCTGCAACCTGGAGAGGTTCTGGTAGAAGTGGCAGGATGCGGGGTATGTCATACTGATGTCGGTTATTTCTATGATGGGGTGCCGACTGTAAACAAGCCCCCGCTTACACTGGGCCATGAAGTTAGTGGTCGCATTGTAGCAGGCGATGAAAAATTAATTGGTAAAGAAGTAATCATCCCGGCGGTAATGCCTTGCAATAATTGCGAAATCTGTGCATCGGGACGGGGCAACCGTTGCCTGAAACAAAAAATGCCCGGCAACAGCATGGGCATATACGGCGGTTTTGCCACTCATATTCCTGTACCTTCTGCAGACCTTTGTTTTGTTGAAGACCGTAAGGGGATGGCCCTGGAGAATTTCGCAGTGGTTGCTGATGCCATAACATCACCTTATCAGGCTGCTATTCGCGGTGATATTCAGGAAGGGGATCATGTTGTAGTTATCGGTGCTACCGGCGGCATTGGAGTATATATGACGCAGATTGCCGCAGCCATGGGAGCCAAAGAAGTAATAGCCATTGCCAGGAATAAGGAGAAGTTAGAGCGTTCATTAAATTATGGCGCTACTTATGCGCTCAGTACTCTTGATAAAAGCACAAAAGAAATCAGAGATGAATTCAGAGCTTACAGTAAAGAAAAGAAACTTCCGGGGTACGGGTGGAAAATTTTTGAATGCACCGGTTCTCCGGCAGGGCAGGAGATTGGGCTTGAGTTGCTGTCATTTGTTGGAAAAATGGTTATAGTCGGTTACGGTATGAAAAAGGTGGAATATATGTTATCCCGATTGATGGCCTTCGATGCAGAAATTATTGGAACCTGGGGCTGCCTGCCCAAGTATTATAATGATGTATTAAAAATGGTTCTTGAGGGAAAAATTCAGATCGAACCGTTTATTGAATTTCGCCCGATGAGTCAAATTGAAGATGCTTTTAAAGATTCTCACTCCGGTAAGTTAATGAAGCGGGTAGTGTTAATTCCGGATTTCTAGAGTAACTTTTTTAAAGGCAAGATTTCCAGCAATACTATGCAGCAACAAAAAATATGCCGGTCGATTAATCGGCCGGCATATTTCCTAAAAAGAATTGTCCTAAAAAGAATTGTCCTAAAAAGAATTGTCCTAAAAAGAATTGTCCCTTTATTTAAAAGAGTTATTTGATTTTTTTCATTACCTATTTTTATAGGAGCAGGAACCCGGATAATTGAGAGGAGTTGCTAAAAGGCATGGATAAATACTGGAACCCTGTTTTGGAGACACTTTCAAGGGACGAACTAAGAGATTTCCAATTTAAGAAATTCAAACGGGTAGTAAATTGGGGTTATGAAAACTCCAGATTATACCGTCGTCTTTACGATGCAGCCGGCTTCGAACCGGAAGATCTAAAAACATGGGAAGATATTATTAAAGTACCAACGTTACAAAAAGAAGATTATCGCACAGCCCAGGCGAAGGAACCTTATCCTTATGGAGACAGTCTTTGTGTTCCTTTGGAAAAGGTTACAGAATACCACCAGACCAGCGGTACCACCGGTCAACCCGTATACCAGCCTGATACCTGGCAGGATTGGGATTGGTGGAGTGAATGTTGGTCATATATTCTCTGGGCCCAGGGTTTTAGAAACACAGACCGCGTCTTTATTCCTTTTGGCTATAATGTATTTGTGGCTTATTGGGCAGGCCATTATGCATGTGAGAAAATTGGATGTGAGGTTATTCCCGGAGGCATACTCAACACCGAAGAAAGGCTGCTTAAAATCAAGGAGCTGAAAGCTACCGCTTTAATGGCTACCCCTACTTATGTCTTAAGCATGGCCGAAACCTGCCGTAATAAACTTAAAATTGATCCCAACGATTTGGGAATTACGAAAATTCTTTGTGCCGGAGAACCCGGAGCAAGTGTACCGGCTACAAAAAAGCGCATGGAAGAAGCATGGGGTGCAAAGGTATATGATCATGTCGGAGCTACGGAAATTGGTGGGTGGGCTTACGAGTGCTCATCGCAGCCGGGTGGCATACATGCAAATGAAGCCTTTTATCTGGTGGAACTGGTCGATATTGAAAGCGGCGAACCAATTGAGGAACCCAACAAGCCCGGTAAAATTATTATTACCGCATTTGATCGTGAGGCTCAACCCTGTATAAGATTTGATTCCAAAGATGTGGGTATGTGGGGGGAACCCTGTGCCTGTGGACGGACTTTCAGGGTATTGAAGGGCGGTATACACGGACGTGTGGATCATATTACGAAAGTTAAAGGGGTATTATTCAGCCCTGTATCTGTGGAAGAAGTGGTTCGGGCCATGCCTGAGCTGGGCGATGAGTATGAGCTGATCGTCAGTAAAAAAGGTGATACCGATGTTATTACTCTTAAAGTTGAGTTGGCGCCGGGGGCCGAAGCCGTCCAGGAATTGGTACAGCAGGAACTGGTCAGACAGCTCCGGTTGAAGACCAATCTGGCATACAAAATAGAGTATCATGGTTTTGGTACCCTGCCGCGTTATGAAGTTAAGGCAAAGCGCTTCAAAGACCTGAGGAAAAAGTGAAATAATTAACTCTAAGGCCTACTTTTCTAGTAAAATTTTTTCAATTAGCAGGTTTATCTAATATAATTGTTGAATAATAATAACCAGTTAATTATTTAACCGGGAGTTGTTTATTTGCTTTTTTGGCCGGTCGATATTGTTTGACCGGCCATCCTATGCATGAGAGCTATTTTATAAAAGAAGGTTGGTTATATGGAAAATATGATACGTTTTTTCGAGGAGGATAAATTTTCCAATCATGTTGGTGTTGAGTTATTAGAAGTTTCTGAAGGAAAAGCCAAAGCAAAAATGGATATTAAAAAACACCATTTGAATAGCTTTGGCATTGTTCATGGCGGGGCAATTTTTGCACTTGCAGATCTGGTTTTTGCACTTGCATCAAATTCGCATGGAAATATTTCTGTGGCTATTAACGCAAACATATCATATATAAAAGCTGCTACCGGCGGGACCCTGTTTGCCGAGGGACAAGAGGTATCAATTAACCCGAAACTTGCGAGTTATGCAATTAACATCACCGATGATAACAACGAACTGATTGCTATTTTTCAAGGAATGGTTTATAGGAAAAAAGATAAAATATGATGCAAGAAGGAATTCCCTCCCAGAAAAAAGAATAACGTTATTATTGTTTGGCGGGTGCTAAGGAGGAATAATTATGGTGCAGATTGCTTTGGTAACAGATTCAACGGGATATATACCTCAAGAAAAAATTGAGAAGCACGGGATCGAAGTAGTGCCCCTTTATGTAAATTTCCCGGACGAGGTTCTTGAAGACGGATCTATTGGTAATGCTCTTTTTTTTAAAAAGATGAGGAGCTCTTCAAAATTACCTTTTACATCACAACCTTCTCCGGGGGATTTTATAAAGGTCTATGAAAAGTTGATAAAAGAAGGAAAAGAAATAATCAGTATTCATATTTCAGCGGGTATCAGCGGTACGGTTGAAAGTGCAAATTCTGCTGCCAGAATGGTAGACCCGGCGCGTATTTCCGTTGTGGATTCCCAATTTACTTCTGCCGGAATGGCCATGATGGTCTTGTATGCGGCGAGGGCTATTGAGGAGGGGAAAACGCGGGAAGAGGTCGTTGCGTCACTGGAAAAATTAAAAAGTAAAACGCATATCCTCTTTGTTCCAGACACTCTGGAATATTTAAGGAAAGGCGGCCGTATCGGAGGCGCCCAGGCGCTGCTGGGAACATTATTAAATATTAAGCCGGTGTTGTATTTCAACGGGGGAAAAGTTGATGTATTCGATAAGGTACGGACGATGAAAAAAGCTTTGCGAAGAATAGTGGATGAGTTGCCGTCTAATGCGGAAGGGCTGCAGGTAGCTATTTTAATTGCCGAGACTTCTCCAGTACATCTCCAAATGATGGAGGAGTTTTTGGCAGAGCGTTTTCCGAGTATGAAGGTAGAAAAATACGAACTAAGTCCCGTAATAGGCACTCATACCGGGCCAGGTGTCTTAGGTTTGGCTTATATGCAGCATTAAATAATAACAAAATATGTGGAGTGTACACAATGACAAAAACCAGACAAGGGAATGTATTTCTTGATGGCAATGATTTACGCCATATGATCCTCGAAGCCTGCAATTACTTTGAATTATATAAAGAATCTATTAATGAGCTGAATGTCTATCCGGTTCCGGATGGGGATACCGGTACTAATATGTGTTTGACTATGACGGCTGCTGCGAAAGATCTCCAAGGGGTAGCTTCTGATTCAATCGGTGAAGTTGCCGGTATTACTGCCCGCAGCTCGCTTATGGGAGCGAGGGGTAATTCCGGGGTAATACTATCTCAACTGTTCAGAGGTATTGCCCGGGGACTTGCCGGTAAAGACGAGGCCAGCCTTGCAGAGCTGGGAAAAGCTTTTCAGTATGGTATTGTCTATGCTTATAATGCTGTTAGCAACCCGGTCGAAGGAACGATTTTAACGGTAGCCAGAGAAATCGCCAAAGGCAGCCGGGGGGCGATGCAAACCCCGCTGGATTTTTCCGGCTTGCTGCGTATTGCTATTGATAGCGGGCGAAAAGCACTTGAACAGACTCCTGAACTTCTCCCTGTATTAAAGGAAGCCGGGGTGGTTGATGCCGGAGGGCTTGGATTGATCGTTTTTCTTGAAGGGTGCCTGCATAGTACTTTGAAACGCACCGCCGAAAAGGAGGGCGCATCTTACATTCTTGAGGAAACTATCCCGGTTCTGGAGATGCCCGTTAAAATAGAAGATGCAGATGGAATTAATCGTAATTTGGAGGAATTCAATCCAAATTATCCCTACTGCACTGAACTGCTCATTAAAGGAGAGGGCATTTCTTCGCAGGAGGTACGCAAATCTCTTGAGTTATGCGGTGATTCCCTCATTGTTGCCGGCGGGGGTGAGTTGATAAAGGTTCATATTCACACTGCACACCCTGGAAATATACTGGAAAAATGCCTGGAACAGGGCAGTATTCACGACATTAAAATTGAAAATATGATTGATCAATATAAGGAAACCCATTGGAGCTCCGGTAAGAAGGAAAGCCTTAATAAAGCACCTACCGGTTATGCAATAAAAAAGGGGTTAGAGCCGGACTTAAAAGCTGCTATTGGTATGGTAACGGTATCTTCCGGCGAAGGGCTCACCGCTATTTTTAACAGCCTCGGGACAGATAAAATTATCTCCGGAGGCCAAAGTATGAATCCTTCGGTTAAGGAGATTGTAGATGCTATTATAGATGTGCCGAATGAAAAGATTATTGTCCTTCCCAATAACAGCAATATAAGACTTTCTGCTCAGCAGGCTGCCGAATTGGTAGATAAGGAAGTCATGGTTGTTGATACCAGGAGTATACCCCAGGGTATTGCCGCTTTGCTTGCTCTGGATAAGAAAAAAACACTTGCAGAAAATTATCGCCGGATATGTGAGCGGGCAATACAGGTAAAAACTGGTGAAATTACTTTTGCCACCCGTAATGCAACAGTCAATAATATCAGCGTAAACAAGGGGGATATAATCGGCATCAGCAACGGTAATCTACTGGTCAGCGGGAGTACAATAAATGGGGCACTAACTGAGCTGATCAAGTCAATATTGACTGAGGAGGATGAAGTCCTGACCCTGTTTTATGGCCGGGATGTCACCGGCAGAGATGCCAGGGCAATTGCAGATCGACTCGGTGAACAGTATTCCTTTCTCGAGGTAGAGTTGCAGTACGGCGGTCAGCCTCTTTATTATTACCTGCTTTCAATAGAGTAGCACAATACCTTAAAGGATAACCCCAGGGGCCTGATTGCCGAGTGTAAAGGGTTTTTTTAGGGTAAGTGGGGAAGCTGTCGTTTAATAATTCGCAATATAATTAAAAGATACTTTGTTGATGCGAGTAAAACATATTTTATTAGTTGAAAACATTGGAATGTTCTATTGACGGACTGGATGAAATATGGGATAATATAAAAATGTGGCGGATAAAGGATAAGGGGGTTTTGTCTATTTTTATAGAAAGGGGGCGGATAGCCTGTAATTAGTCTTACTATTTGTTGGAGTTTGCAAATTATGAATGTTGTTAAATTCAATAACATGGAGGTCGACTGTTAATTATGAAAAGGTATTGCTGGTTATTAGCGCTCGTTCTCATGCTCACTTTAATAATAGGTTGTTCTTCAGGAGAACAGCCTGCATCTCCTGGACCTGAAACAGGATCAGAATCGGTAGCAAAACCGGAGGCAGACGTTAGCCAGGAGAAGGTGACTTTAAGATTTGCAAATTATTTTCCCGGGGAAAGCGGTCCGGGGGTGATCGGTCAGGAATTTGCGGACGATGTAAGGGAGTTAACCGGGGGCGCAGTGGAAATAGAATATTATCCGGGCGGCATGCTGCTTGGCGCTGATAAAATGTATGACGGTGTGGTGGAAGGGATTGCGGACATGGGCTTTTCAAACCTCGGATATACCTTTGGCAGGTTTCCGGTAACCGAAGTGCTTGATCTCCCCCTGGGATTCCCCAATGCCTGGGTGGCAAACCACGTTGCAGCAGATTTTTATAAAGAGTTTATGCCTAAAGAATGGGAAGATATTCATATGCTTACGCTGCATACTTCTCCTGTAAACAATATTCTTACCACATCGAAGCCGGTAACTCAACCAGGAGATATGAAAGGGCTTATCTTGAGAGGTACCGGTTACATAGGTAAACTTGTAGATGCCCT
>CAZQXY010000002.1:31144-35462 GCA_964597455.1 uncultured Desulfovibrionaceae bacterium | reverse complement strand
CAGCCTGCGGTTTTGGAGACCGCTGCTCTGCCAATTGAGCTACTCCCCTGCGCAAATATAATTTTAACTGAAAGGCTTCTTCTTGTCAAGGCTTGCAATACATAAGCCTTTATAATAAAATAATTATAATACTGCAGCAAGCGCTGGTTTTGGGAGGGAGGAAGAAGATGCTTGGATTTATAGGTTGCGGTACTATGGGAAGAACAATTCTGGAAGGAATAGTATCAAAAAAACTTATAGAGCCAGAAGAAGTGGTAATTTTCGATCTGGATCTGGAAAAAACGAAAGAACTTACGAAAAAATTAAGGGTAAACGTTGCACCTGACCTGGAATCCCTTATTAGGAGCGCTGAAACCGTTTTTCTTTGCCTTAAACCGCAGGATATGAAAAGCATGTTGCATGTTATTAAAGATTTTCTTTCTCCAAAGCACCTTTTAGTTACTATAGCTGCAGGGTTAAATATTGACTTTTTCGAAAAAACCCTGGACAATATCAACCCCCTTAAGATAATTAGAATAATGCCAAACACCCCCTGTATTGTCGGTGAAGGTATGAGCGTTATCTGTAAAAATAAAAATGTTTCCGGGGAAGAAGAAAAGAAAATAATCGCGCTTATGGAATCCCTTGGAAAGGTTGTTGCTTTAGAAGAAAAAATGTTCAGCGCAGTAACCGGGCTGAGTGGAAGCGGACCGGCTTATATTTTCTTAATTATAGAAGCCCTTGCGGATGGAGGCGTTGAAATGGGTCTCAGCCGGGATACGGCCTTAATGCTCTCGGCGCAGACTGTACTGGGATCTGCAAAGATGTATATACAAACAGGCGAACACCCTGCGATCTTGAAAAATAAGGTTACCTCCCCGGGAGGCACTACCAGTTCCGGGCTGCTGGCCCTGGAAAAAGGTGCGGTTAGAGCCGCACTGATAGATGCAGTGATTAAATCAGCCCAAAAAGCTGATCTGCTGGGAAATTAACATATTTGGAATTTCGGGAAGGAGATATCTCTTGAATAGGCCTCTTAGTATAGATTCTATTCAGAAAATAGTAATTAAAGTCGGCACCCGGCTCATAACTTATGAAACAGGTAAACTAAACCTGAATATCATTGATAAAATTGTCCGGGAGATCGCTGATCTAAAAAACCAGGGGAAAGACGTTGTTCTTGTTTCCTCCGGAGCGGTGGGAGGGGGCATCGGACGCTTGGGCCTGAAGAGGAAACCTGTTTCTATCCAGGAGAAGCAAGCCGTTGCAGCTATCGGTCAGAGCTTATTGATCCAGTTTTATCAAAAACTGTTCTCTGAGTATGGACATATTGTAGCCCAAGTTTTAATGACCAGGGAAGACCTGGATAACCGCAAACGTTATATAAACTCTAGAAATACTTTTTTACACCTTCTGAAATTCGGCGCTATCCCTATCGTTAATGAAAACGATACTATTTCCACAGAGGAAATTGAATTTGGCGATAACGATAAGCTCTCCGCCCTCGTTGCCACACTAATTGATGCAGACTTGTTGATTATTTTAACGGATATAGATGCCCTCTATACTGCCAACCCGCGCCTCGATCCCAATGCTTCCAGCATTTCTTTTGTTGAAGTAATTGATGAAAACATTAAAAAGGTTGCCGGAAATACAGAGGAAGAGATGGCAAAGGGCGGCATGATTACAAAGCTGGAAGCAGCAGAAATTGTAATGGCCTCAGGTATTGATATGGTTATCGCTAACGGAAACCATGATAATATTATCAAAAAAATACTTAGCGGAGAAGAAACGGGTACTTACTTTTGCTCAAAACAAAGCCACCTGCGAAGCAGGAAACGCTGGATAGCCTTTGCGCAGAAAATAAAGGGCTTCATCCATGTCGATCGGGGTGCCGAGCAAGCCTTAATGGAGGAAGGGAAGAGCCTCTTACCAATAGGTATAACGAAAATTGAAGGTTTATTCTCCAAAGGAGAAACAGTCAGCATCTATAACGCCGGTGGAAAGGAGATTGCCCGTGGGCTGGTTAATTACGGTGCTGAAGAATTAAACCTGATCATAGGCTTTAAGTCCGCTGACATTAGAAATATTCTCGGTTACTCAGGTGAAAAAGAAGTCATTCACCGCGATAATCTGGTGCTTTGTTAAAGTATTTAACAACCACCTCTGGGCAAACTTAATATTATACAGCTATACAGCGTTTGCAGAAGAGGTATGGTGAACAAAAATGGGGTACCTCCAGAGGTTTCAGAAGATTATTAATACGTTTGTTAAGCACGGCTTTGGTCAGTTAATTAACGATTTAGGCATTAAAGAGATTTCCCGTTACTTGCCCCGGCTGTACCATAGGAAACAAAGCGAATTGAAGGAAATATCAAAAGCAGTAAGGGTAAGAATGGTGTTGGAGGAATTGGGCCCTACATTTATCAAGTTTGGGCAGCTTTTAAGTACACGCGTTGATATCCTGCCTCCCGATTATATTAAGGAATTGCGCCGTCTTCAAGATCAGGTTCCGCCTTTTCCTTTTTTTCAGGTTAAAGAAGTAATTGAAAAAGAATTAAATTGTTCACTTGAACTCCTTTTTGAAGAATTTGATGAAACTCCTCTGGCTGCAGCCTCTATAGGTCAAGTTCACAGGGCATTATTGCCTGGTGGAGATAGTATAGTCGTAAAGATTCAAAGACCGAACATCCGAAATACAATAGAACTGGACCTGGCCATTTTAACTGAAATAGCGTTTTTAATTGATAAATATACAACATTAGGGAAGCTATACAATTTTAAAAGTGTTGTGGAGGAATTTAAAAGCGTCATTAATAATGAATTAAATTTTCTTCAGGAAGGACGTAATGCAGAAAGGCTTAAAAAAAATTTCGCTCAGGTCAATTATGTTTATATCCCAGACATTTACTGGAGCTATACCACGGAAAAAATTCTTACCCTTCAATTTGTAGAAGGCACTAAACTAAATGATGCGGAAGGTCTGGAAAAAGGAAATTTTCCCAGGCGTCAAATAGTTGAGCATTTAAGCAAGGCCTATTTAAAACAGATATTGGTCGATGGTTTTTTCCACGGGGATCCGCATCCGGGAAATCTGGGAGTAACGCAGGACAAAAAATTATTTATTCTTGATTTTGGTATTGCCGGGCATTTAAATGAAGAACAGCGGCAACTGCTAAGCAAACTGGCGCTTGGTTTTTTATCCAGGGACCCGGAGGAAGTATTACATGCTATAATAAGTTTTGGTATAGTACCCGCTAAAACTGATAAGGATCAGCTGAAATGGGAACTGGAACGGCTTCAGGAAAAGTATTATGACCTTCCGTTGAAAGAAATTCACTTAGGCCAGGTTTTATATGAATTAATGGAAATCTCTTTTAAGCAGCATATCAAACTGCCGCGGGATTTGACTCTTCTGGCAAAAACTTTATTTACCTTGGAAAGCCTCATTTCCCTGCTAGAACCAGATTACAGTATTGCAGAAATAGCCAAACCTCTGAGTGAAGAGCTTGCCAAAAACCGTTTTTCGAGGAAAAAAGTTGTTTCAGTACTATATAAAAATATCAACCAGTATTTTAAACTGCTGGAGATCCTCCCGGATCGTATCACTTCAATCCTGGAGAGAGGGGCTGAAGGAAATTTAAAACTACGGTTAGAGTTTCTAGGAGTGGAACGTATTTTAAACCGCCTCAATAATATGGTAAACAGGATTTCTTTCAGTATCGTCCTGGCAAGTATTATAGTAGGCCTGTGTTTAATCGTCAACTTAACAGAGGCAATATTGTTTAGGCGCTTCCCGGTTGCTGAGATTGGTCTTTTAATAGCAGCTTTGATGGGTTTTTGGTGGTTATGGGCTATCTTGCACTCGGGAAGACTTTAAAGAGGAAAAAGGAGGGAGTTAGTTGTTACCCTGGATAATTTTTGCAGCAATCATCTGGATTTTTATCTTACTCTTTTTGCGCTCTGAAGTAAAAAGATTGTGGAGTGTTGCCTTCTGGGCCCTTATAGTTGGATATTTGGTCAATATTGTCTTTGTATCAAATGAATTTTACCTGTTTAAGGATGCATATTTTTCTGTTGAGGGTATTCCTATCAGCTATTTGATCGGCCTGGCAGGAATAGGGGTAATCATGATGCGCTTTTTGCCGGAAGAAAAAATATGGCAGCTTCCTTATTTATTTTTTTTCAGTGCTCTATTAACGGGAATTGATTATTCAGCTCTTAAATTGGGATATCTTCTTTACCAGAACTGGCCTTTATATTACAGCTTCCTCTTCAAGCTTCTTTCCTTTATCGCATTAACCTGGCTAAGCGGATTAACTGTTACAAAGCGCAGCAG
>CAZQXY010000002.1:8666-31134 GCA_964597455.1 uncultured Desulfovibrionaceae bacterium | reverse complement strand
TGGTGATCTATTTATGGCTACAAACTGGGAGCTATTGACAATTGTAACAGACCCGATCGTTGCTTCTCTGATCAAGGGAAGGTTAGAAGAAGAAAATATCACTGTAATAACAGATCAGGAAGCTGCAGGCAAGGTAGTATACAGCTTTAATATCGGTCCCATGGCAGAGATAAAAATATTTGTTCCCCGCTCAAAAATAGAGGAAGCCCGCAATTTATTAAACCATCTCCTATAAGAATGAATTTTTTTTCTTTTTCATAATTTATTTTTGCAGCGTAATGTTGAAGGAAATCAAATATTGATCAAGAACTAATTAATGGTGTCATTCTTTTATATAGAAATAAAAATGTAGGAGGGAGCTTAGATTTATGGCATTATCATGTTGCCCGAAGTGTGACAACGAATCCTTTGAGATGGTCGAGGTGGAACCGGGGAATTGGCGCTTTAAGGTAATGTTTGTTCAATGTACGTCTTGTGGCGCAGTTGTAGGTTCAATGGATTATTTTAATTTAAGTACTTTAATACTTGAATTGAAAGAAAAGCTGGACAGTGTTGAGCTTAAGTTGGAAGACCTGGAATATGAACTATGTGCTCTAAAGAAGAAAGCAACAACAGCATAAGAACCTCCCTTGTTTTTGCCGTTTTTTGATCTTGACGCTATTATTTATAAATAATAATCTCCCTTAATACTTACAGAATGCCGTCTTTTAAATTAAAGACGGCATTTTTTTTACTTCCAAAACCCTATGTAACTGCTCAGCCTAAGAGATGAACTGTTACACCGTGAAGCAGGGGGACGGTTCCATCGTCTTCCCATTTGGTCCTTCGCTTCCGCTCCGGAGACATTGCACGGGGACATTCCCCGCAGGGGTGTGTCCCCGCACCTTTTCCCCGTCCCCGCAGCTTCACTTATCACTTATACATTAACCCCTGAGCAGTTGCAACATTTTTACATTTCTTGTGTTATAAAAGCACATACAGTATAATCTAGATGATCCAGCTAATACATTATGCAGCTAAAATGCCAGAGGGAGCTATTGCCCATGAATGAACAGATGAATGAACAGGATTGGAGCTCAAAGAAGTATTGTATATTAACTTACGGCTGTCAAATGAATGTCTCCGATTCCGAAGTGCTCTCCGGACATCTTGAAACCATGGGATATAGCCCGGCTAACAGCGAGGAAGATGCTGATTTACTGCTTATCAACACATGTGCCGTAAGACAAAAAGCAGAAGAAAAAGTATTGAGCAAGCTTGGCCGATTACGCTCTTTAAAGAAAAAAAACCCTGCAATGTTACTGGTTATCTGGGGATGCATGGTCCAACAAAAAGACATCGCAGAACAAATCTCCTCCAGATACAAGTTTGTTGATTTAATCGGTGGGCCACACTCATTGGAACGTTTTCCACAATTGCTGGAGAAAGCTCGTACATCTTCAAAAACAGTTATTGATATTAACGATGAAGGAGAAGGGGAAAGAGACCACCTGCATATTAAAAGAGGACATGGCTTTAAGGCCTGGGTTCCTATAAGCCACGGGTGCAATAACTACTGTACTTATTGTATAGTGCCGTACGTCAGAGGTCCTGAAAGAAGCAGGTCTCCTGAAAGGATTATCCACGAGGTTAGTGAATTAACAAAAAACGGCTATAAAGAGATCACTCTATTGGGACAAAACGTTAATTCATACGGCAAAGATATTAAAGGAGGTCTGGATTTTGCTGACCTCTTGCAGCGACTGGACGATATGGAAGGGTTGGCACGTATTAGATATATGACCTCTCATCCGCGTGATTTTAGCGATAAGATCATTCGCATGATTGAAAAGAGCAGAAAAATCTGTGAGCACTTCCACCTTCCAGTCCAATCAGGCAGTAACAAAATCTTAAAACTGATGAACCGCGGTTATACAAGGGAATACTACCTGGAATTAATTAATAAAATAAAAAGCCATGTTGGACATTGTTCCATTACCAGCGATATAATTATCGGGTTCCCCGGGGAAGAAGAAGCAGATTTCCAGGATACGCTTGATTTGCTGCAAAGAGTACAATTTGATGCAGCCTATATATTTATTTATTCCCCGCGCAAAGGTACAAAGGCAACAGCGATGGCAGATCAGGTAGACCCTGAAATAAAAAAGGAAAGAATAAAAAAGTTGAATAAAATTCAAGGTAAAATGAGCCTTGGTAAAAACAGGCAGCTCCTTGGAACAAAACAAGAAATTCTCGTTGAAGAAAAGAGCAAAACAAACCCCGAGATGCTTACCGGAAGGACCAGAACAAACAAGGTCGTCCATTTTTCTGCGGGGGAAAACCTGCTGGGTCAACTGGTCGATGTAGAAATAATTGAGGCTAAATCCTGGACTTTAACGGGGCAATACTTGCCTTGATAATAGCTGGATTATCTGTTATATAAGAAATATTGCTTGACGAAGCATACGTTATATTATATATTCATAATTAATAGCAGTTATTACTTAAAAATAGTTGGGGGAAAGACATGCATACTATAGAAGAAATCCTGAGAAAAAAAAAGATTAAGGTAACCCCACAAAGAATGGCAGTCTACTCAATCTTAAAACAATCAAAGTCTCACCCCAATGTTGAGATGATTTATCAAAAACTAAAGCCAGATTTTCCGGCGATGAGCCTGGCTACTGTATATAAAACTATGGACGTGCTTAAAAAAGTAGGTTTAATCCAGGAATTAAACGTAGGGGAAGGAGGTCTGCGTTATGACGCTCAGATCAGGCCTCATTCCCATATTTATTGTAAAAATTGCGGTAAGGTTGTTGATGTAGATCATTTTCCCTTAGAAGAACTTCAGGGTTCTTTACTGGAAAAAGTAAAAGAAGAAACCGGGTTTAATATTTTATTCGTACAACTTTACTTTTTTGGCATCTGTCCCGAATGCAACGATAAAAAAGAACTGCTGGAGGTTTCCAGTTGATCTGCTTAATCATTTTAGTATCCGCATCTGGAAAAACGATCCCTCTTGTATTAAATACGAGAGGGATTCTTTTTTTATCTTCCAACTTTGTGTTATAATAAATCCAACATCAGGAAATAAAGCATAAACAGTCCAGGTATTTCAGGGGTGAAGGTATTGAAGCAATTAACTCCCATGATGCAGCAGTACAAAAAAATTAAGGATGATTATCCCGATACGATTCTTTTTTTTAGAGTGGGGGATTTCTATGAAATGTTCTTCGACGATGCCGTAACCGCTTCTAAGGAACTTGAAATAGCCTTAACAAGCAGGGATGGAAACAAGGAAGACGGGGTACCCCTGGCCGGTGTGCCCTATCACGCTGCTCAAACATATCTTTCCAGGCTTTTAGAAAAAGGATACAAAGTCGCTATCTGTGACCAGGTTGAGGAAGCAGATCAGGCCAAGGGACTTGTCAGAAGAGAAGTCACCCGTGTTATAACGCCGGGAACGATAGTAGAAGATAATCTTTTGGAAAAAAACCGCAGTAATTATCTTGCGGCTATTGTTAAACTTAATAGTGAAGATAGTATCGGCCTTACATTGATTGATATTTCTACCGGTGAACTGCTTGCTTTTCATTTCGAGCAAAGCGGTAATATGAATAGAATGTTAGATGAGCTATATCGTTTAAAACCATCTGAAATTATATTGGAAAAGCTGCTTACAAAAACCATACCCCAGGATATCGTTAATAGAATAAAGGAATTTGCACTAATAAATCAAAATTTGTCTCTGATGGACGAAAACGAGGCCGAGGACATCCTCAGCGGACAGTTTTCAGAAGAACTGTTAATTAATTCCGGAATTAAAACAAGCAAGGCAGCAATGCATTCTACGGCACTGGCGCTGAAATACATCAAAAAAATGCAAAATAACGCTATTGCCCATATTGGCGAGATCAAATTCTACGGGGAAAAAGAGTTCTTGAGAATGGATGCCGTTACAGTTCGTAATTTGGAGATTACCGAAACAATACATTCAAGGGATAAGAAGAATTCTCTCCTCGGCATTCTCGACAGAACCAGAACATCAATGGGTGCAAGGCTTCTGAGAAAATGGCTGGAAATGCCCTTATTAAATAAAGAGTTGATCGAACAGCGCTGGGATACTGTAGGGGAATTTAAGGAAAAGCTGCTTCTTAAAGAAGATCTGGGAGAAATGCTTGGGCATGCTTATGACCTGGAAAGGCTCAGCGGCAGGATCAATATGGGGCTGATTAATCCTCGTGATCTGCTGGCCTTAAATAAAACACTCCTGCTCCTGCCACAGATCAATGGTCTGCTGGAACCCGCTTCTTCAAAGCTACTGTGTAAGCTGAAGAGTCAAATCCCGGACTTATCGCCCATTACCGAAGAACTGCATGTGGCTGTCAGGGAGGAAGCTCCTGTTCATGCGAAAGATGGAGGCATATTTAAAGACGGTTATTCAGTTGAAATTGATGAGTTGAGAAAGCTGTCCCGCAACAGCAAATCCTGGTTACTTGAGTTTGAAAAAAGAGAAAAAGAGCGAACCGGTATAAAATCCTTAAAAGTCAGGTTTAACAAAATATTTGGTTATTACATCGATATTACAAAAGCCAATATTGAAATGGTACCTCCTGATTATATCAGGAAACAAACCCTGGTTAACTCTGAGCGTTTTATTGCCGGAGAATTAAAGGAAAAAGAAGCGCTCATTCTCAATGCCGACGAGAGATTGGCACGGATAGAATACGATCTCTTTGAAAAATTAAGATTGAAAATCGCAAGTTACACAAAACAACTCCAGACAGCAGGTAAGGTGCTGGCCAACCTGGATTGCCTTTATTCTCTTGCTGACGCTGCTGCTGCTTACGGTTATTACAGACCGGGCTTTTCTTCAAACGATGCTTTTATTATTAAAGAAAGCCGCCATCCAGTTGTTGAGCGTAATGAAAAAGAACCTTTTATTGCCAACGATCTGTTTCTGGATAATACAAATAACCGGGTGTTAATCATTACCGGCCCCAATATGGCCGGGAAAAGCACATATTGCCGCAGTGCAGCGCTTCTTCTGCTAATGGCTCAGGCCGGCAGTTTTGTTCCCGCTGAAGAAATGAGCTTTACTCCCGTAGATCAAATTTTTGCCCGGGTAGGTGCCAGTGATGATCTCAGCAGCGGAAGAAGTACTTTTATGGTGGAAATGGAGGAGGCAGCCTCGATAATAAAAGAAGCTACCCCAAACAGCCTGGTAATATTAGATGAAATAGGCCGTGGAACCAGCACTTATGACGGCATGAGCCTGGCTCAGGCTATCCTTGAGTACCTGCATGATGAAGTCAAAGCAAAAGTGCTTTTTTCTACTCATTATCACGAGCTGACTCCCCTAGAAAAAAAACTGCCTGCTGTGAAAAATTATACCGTTTCAGTAAAAGAACAGGAAGATAAAATTATTTTTCTTCGAAAAATTATCCCGGGGAAGGCTGATAAGAGCTATGGAATAAACGTCGCCAGGCTGGCCGGTTTACCCGCGAAAATAATTACAAATGCCAGCCGTATTCTTAAAGAGCTTGAAGATGCAAGGTCTTTAACCCCTGAAGATCAAAAAACTTATCCTATAAATACAACACCAACACCCTTTATCGGCTCTGAAGGCCAGCTCTCCCTGGTACCTTCCCGCGCTGCTCAAGAAGATGCGCCGGTAAAAAAAGAAAAGAAAATATTAGAAGAAATAAAACGGCTGAATATTGTGGATACAACACCGCTGGAAGCGCTCAACATCCTTTTTTCCCTGCAGTCCAGGCTTCTTTCCAAAAAGGAAGAAGTACATTTCAGAGAAAGGGAAAGTTGATTATGCCTATTTATAAACTTGATGATGTAACTTCAGAACAAATAGCTGCCGGGGAAGTGGTAGAAAACCCGGCTTCAATAGTAAAAGAGCTACTGGAAAACTCCCTCGACGCAGGTGCAAAGCATATCAAAATAATCCTGAAAAAAGGCGGCCTCCAGGAAATTACTGTAATTGATGACGGTTCAGGAATTCACACGGATGAGCTGCGCCTGGCTGTGGAAAGACATGCGACCAGCAAGCTAAAATGCCTTCAAGATCTGGAGCGAATTACATCACTGGGTTTTCGCGGGGAAGCGCTGCCGAGCATCGCTTCTGTTTCAAAGATGTCCATTATATCCCGCCATAAAGAAGAAAATACCGGAAGCTGTATTTTTTTAGAGGGGAACAAAGAAAAAAAGTATGAGGAAGTAGGATTTCCAGTTGGAACCAGCGTAACAGTAACAGATCTCTTTTATAATACACCGGCACGATTAAAATTTTTAAAAGGGGTTCCTGCTGAAACAGCAAGAGTATCGCGCATTATTCATTTACTGGCTCTATCCAGGCCCGATGTCTCCTTTTCATTGATAAAAGAAAACGGCCCCCTGCTGAAAACATCCGGTGATGGAAAGTTATTCAACGTTATTGTAAACCTCTATGGAACCAGCCTTGCCCGCGAGCTTGTCCCTCTGGATTTTCAGGGCGAAGAGCTTGCCCTGAAAGGTTATATCAGTAATCCTTCCTTTTCACGTAACAGCAGGATTTTTCAGGTTTTTTTTGTCAATAATCGCTATGTCCGCAATCAAATAATGAAGGACGCTCTGGATAAAAGTTTTTCAAGAATCGTAACTTCGCGCAGATATCCTGCGGCCTTTTTATTTCTTTTTGTAGACCCCGGAAAAGTTGATGTGAACGTTCACCCTTCAAAAACTGAAATACGTTTTCACCAGGAAGAGAATATGCAGAAGTATCTGGAAGAATGCCTCAAGCAAGCCTTTTCACCACATTACTTTATACCCAAATTTCAAAAAAATAGCGCATTACAACCTGAAATGGAAGAAATAAAAATACCGTTAAAAGGGATAAAAAGCGAAACGCTTAAAGCAGGAATAAGCCCGGATAGGATAAAGGAAAGCGAAACCCAAAGAAATTACAACTCTTTTCAGGGTCATGATCCGGAAAAAACGCTAAAAGGTTCCAAGCTGACTGCGACACTCTTTACCGGAAAACCTTTGTCGGGATCTATAAAAGGACAGATTTTCGGAACGTATATACTTTTAGAAGAAGAGGATGGCCTGATTATAATCGATCAGCACGCTGCACATGAAAGAATCTTATGGGAGGAAATAGAACGAAATGAAAAAAACCGGGAACGTTACCTGCAGGAAGTAATTCCATTTCCTCTGGAGATCCCACCTTTTATGGCCGAAGAATTAAAAGACAAAGTTCATTTACTGCGGGAAATTGGGTTAGAAATGGAGCAATTTGGTAATAATACTCTTATAATAAGGGCGGTACCGTTTTTCCTCAAAGACGTTTTTTCAGCAGATATGATATTTTCCATTCTGGAAGATCTTTCAGGCCTGGCGTTGACAGGCAGGGAATACCAAAAAAAAACGCTGTTAAAACTCGCCTGTAAAACAGCTGTTAAGGCAAACAGGGTATTTACTATGGAAGAAATGAGAAACCTGCTGGTACAGCTCGGACAATGCAAAAATCCCTACTATTGCCCACACGGAAGACCCGTTATGATTAAACTGGAAAAAAGTGAGATTGAGAAATACTTCAAAAGGCAGGGTTAACGGTGAGCGAAAATAATGATTTCCAGCAGGGGAAATTGATACCTCTTTTTGTCTTAGTAGGCCCAACGGCTGTTGGAAAAACTGAAATTTCCACCGCACTTTGTAATAAATTGGGGGGTGAGGTTGTCTCTGCCGACTCCGTCCAGGTTTATCGTTACCTGGATATAGGATCAGCAAAACCTGTATTGGAAGAGCGGCAGGGGGTACCACACCATTTAATCGATGTGGTAGATCCTGCAGTGAATTTTACCGTTTTTGATTATCAAAATATGGCCCGCCAGGCCATTGCCGATATTCACAAAAGAGGGAAGTTGCCCCTCCTGACAGGCGGTACCGGCTTATATGTTAAAGCGGTAATCGATGAATATAACTTTAGAAGCGGAAAGGTAAACCCGCTAATTAGAGAACGCCTGGAGGAAATATTGGAACTAAAAGGTAAAGAATATCTTTATCGTTTTTTGCAGCAAATAGATCCTGTTACCGCCCAAAAAGTACACCCTAATGATATCCGGCGAATGATGAGGGCTTTTGAATTTTTTTATTTAACCGGAGAACCGATATCTTCACAAAGGGAACTTACCGAAAAGAAAAGAAGCAGATATAACCTGACCATGATCGGTCTAACCACTAAGAGAAGTATTCTTTATGAAAGAATCAACAAAAGAGTGGATTTAATGATTAAACAAGGTCTGCTGGAAGAAGTAAGGCGTCTCTTAGAGAAAGGCTACGGGAGCGACCTTAAATCACTTCAATCCCTCGGTTACAGTCACATGATCAAATATCTGCAGAGGAAATGGGATTGGGATAATACCATAATTAATTTTAAAAGGGATACAAGGCATTATGCAAAAAGGCAGTTGACCTGGTTCCGCGCCGACAATAGAATAATTTGGTTTGAAATGGACGAGCGAAGGAACATCGATCCAATTTTGGAGAGTATTTATTCCAGGATAAAAGGATATTGATATCTTATAGCGAATAGAATAAACAAACCAACAGGAGGCGATCCAATGTCCAAAGGGCCTTTCAATCTTCAGGATAATTTTTTAAATCAAATTCGGAAAGAAAATATGCTGACGACTATTTTCCTGGTTAACGGATATCAGATTAAGGGAAATATCCGTAGTTTTGATAGTTTTACTATTCTTCTTGATGTAGACGGGAAACAGCAGTTGGTATATAAACACGCCGTATCAACCATTATACCTGTACGGAATATTTCAATTAATACGACGCCTGCCGAACAACAGAACAATGCTTAAAGATTTTTTCTTAACTCAGGCCTTTCAGGAGATGTAATCCCATGGAATGGTGGCAACTATTAAAGGTAAAGCCTGAAATAGCAGACATAATATTAGCTGCAGAAAAGAAAACAGCTGCAATACGCCAGGATTTTCATGCTACCTGCCTGTTCAATCAGGCCCGGGTCTTAAAAGCCTTTCAAGAATTAAAAATATCCGACGAATGCTTTAATTCAAATGAGGGATACGGCTATAATGATTATGGAAGGGAAAAATTAGAGGCTCTTTTTGCCCGAATCTTTCAGGGTGAAGAAGCTATCGTTCGTCCCCATTTAGTATCAGGAACACATACCATTTTCTCTTGTTTCAGGGGTTTGCTAAGGCCGGGAGACCGCTTGCTTTCCATAACAGGAAAACCCTATGATACCCTGTACCGGGCGCTAGGCTTAAAGAATGGCGGGGAAGGGGGCCTGCTGGAATGGGGCATCTCCTTTGATAGTATAGAACTGGATGATTTCAACCTGCTGGAGGACGAGAGTTTACTTATGAATATGCTGGATGAACCGACCAGAGTTGTATTTATCCAGCGTTCAAGAGGATATGATCCTTACCGTTCATCGCTAACTGTTGAAAAAATAGGTAAGTTAATTAAAAAAATTCGCCACTCCAATCCTGATGTAACAATCTTTGTTGATAATTGTTATGGGGAATTTGTGGAAAGGCAGGAGCCGCTGGAAATCGGGGCTGATGTAATTGCCGGCTCATTAATTAAAAATGTGGGGGGCGGGCTGGTACCCACGGGGGGATATATAGCTGGAAATAAGAAATGTATTGAAAAAATCAGCGCTGCCATATCTGCTCCCGGACTTGGTAAAGAACTGGGGGCGTTTGTTTTTAACAAAAGGCTCTTTTACCAGGGAATATTTATGGCACCACACATCACTGCTGAAGCCTTAAAAGGGGCAGCCCTATTTGCCGCCGCTCTGGAAAGTTTGGGCTATCAGGCAGACCCGTGTTTTGATCAAAAAAGGGGGGATATAGTTCAAGCCATATCCTTAAAGAATAAAGAAGAACTTCAAAAAATCTGCCAGGCTGTCCAAAGCGCTTCTCCTGTAAATGCTCATATTACACCTGTAGCCGGTAAAACTGCAGGCTATGATGATTTAATATATATGGCGGCGGGAACCTTCGTACAAGGCGCTTCTGGTGAATTCAGCGCCGATGCACCGCTGCGCGAACCCTATACTGTTTACATCCAGGGAGGGCTTACTTATGAACATATGCTCTTAGGCCTGGCGGCTGTCCTTCAATCTATACTTTAAAAATATAGATCAATATAATCAGTTTTACTAATCAATAATCCTCACCAGTCCGATTACCTTTCCCAACACGCGGACATCTTTGGAAATCAGTGGTTTATAGTCAGGGTTTTCCGGTTGAAGCCGTATAAAACCTTTTTCAAGGTAAAACTTCTTCACTGTTGCCTCATCACCAAGCAGGGCTACAACTATTTCGCCGTTTTCGGCAGATGGCTGTTGCCTGACAACCACAAGGTCATCATGGATAATGCCCGCATTATTCATACTGTCGCCTCTAACCCGCAGCAAAAAAACAGAATCACCTTTTACAACCTCTTCCGGAAGGGGCAAATAACTTTCAATATTTTCTTCAGCAAATACCGGCATTCCTGCAGTTACCTGACCCACCAAGGGGATAAGCTTTGTTTTTCTTTTTTTCTCCGAAATGCTGCCAGGTCGATCTAATATTTCAATAGCGCGGGGTTTCGTCGGATCTCTTTTAATATAACCCTTTTTTTCCAATGCCTTTAAATGCGCATGGACGGTAGAGCTGGAACTAAGTCCCATCTTTTTGCATATTTCACGAACCGAGGGGGGATAATTTTTGCTCATTACTTCTTCATTTAAATAATTTAATATTTCCCTCTGCCGCGAAGTCAGTTTTTTCACAGGAATCATCTGCCTTCAATGTATATGTTATTAACTGGATTATAACACATACAGGCATAATCGGCAAACATAGGTTTGAGGGAAACGTAGGTTCACTATTATAGGATTATAGGCAGGTTCTATTATGGGCTCTTTTTTACTGTTCATTTTTCTGCTGATTATTATTCCGGTGATTATTATTGTTGGCATAAGCTATCATATTAATCAGCTTATTAATGGCATCGAGATAGGCTTTAACGCTTGCTTCTATTATATCGGTACTGACCCCTCTTCCAATAATATTTTTGTCTTCATAGTTTATCATAACAGACACTTCACCAAGCGCATCAATGCCACGAGTTACGGCCCTTAAACTGTAATTCTCCAAACGTATATTAATTTTGGTAATCTTATCTATCGCTTTATAGGCAGCATCCAGAGGCCCTGCACCGCTGGAAATCTCTTCAAATCTCTCGTCCTTTTTAAGAAGGCGTACTACCGCCGCCGGTATAGTTTTGGTGCCGCTAATAGTTTGAAGATAATCCAATTCATAGGTTGGCTCCGCAAAAGATACATCTATCAACAGCGCTTCTAAATCCTCTTTGTAAACTTCTTTCTTTTTGTCGCTTAACTCTATAAACCGCTCGTAAAATTTTCTAAATTCCTCTTCGCTCAGAAAATAGCCCATACTTTCCAGTTGGTGACGGACTGCATGGCGGCCGGAGCGTGCAGTCAAAACCATCTGGGCCGCCTGGCCTCCTATTAATTCGGCATTAATTATCTCGTAAGTACGCTTATCCTTTATAACCCCGTCCTGATGTATCCCCGATGAATGGGCAAATGCATTTATGCCGATAACGGCTTTATTAATCGGAATAGGTATTCCGCTAAGTTTACTCACAGTCCGGCTGGTACGGTATATTTCCCGGGTGTTGATTGCTGTCTCAAAAGGATAGTGATCCTCTCTTATTTTCATTGCGACAACGATCTCTTCCAGGGAGGCATTTCCCGCCCTCTCACCAATACCATTAATGTTGCATTCAATTTGCCGGGCACCATTTTCAACCGCCGTAAGCGAATTTACAACCGCAAGACCAAGGTCGTTATGGCAGTGGACACTGATTACAGCTTTATGGATATTGGGCACCTCAGTCTTTATAAGCTGAATTAAGCGCCCAAATTCGAGAGGGACAGCATATCCCACTGTATCCGGAATATTAACTACGGTTGCACCGGCTTCAATTACTGCTTCAATAACGCGCAGGATATAATCTTTACGTGCTCTGGTGGCATCTTCCAGGGAATATTCGACATCATGGGTAAGGCTTTTGGCATACCTGACAGCCTGAACAGCTTCCTGCAAACAGGTATCAGGATCTTTGCGCAGCTTTTTCTCCATATGGATATCCGAGGCAGCAAGGAAAACGTGAATACGCGGCTTTTCGGAATCTTTAATGGAATCCCAGGCGCAATCTATATCCTCTTTTACAGTCCTCGCCAGAGCAGTTATTGCAGGCCCCTTTACTTCTTTTGCTATCTGTTGTACAGCTCGAAGGTCCCCCGGGGAAGAAATGGGGAAACCAGCTTCAATAACATCAACATTTAATCGGGCAAGCTGATGGGCAATTTTTAGCTTCTCCCTGGCGTTTAGCTTTGCCCCCGGTGTTTGTTCCCCATCCCTTAACGTACTGTCAAAAATCATTACTCTTTCTTTCATCCCATCCACCTTTTCTTATAATTAATTCCACTAAAAAAACCCTTCGTCAAAATAACATAAATAGAGACGAAAGGTTTTCTCCCGCGGTACCACTCTAATTGACAGCATAGAAGTACTGTCCTCTTTAAGTGTTCTTCCTTTAACGGTAAAGATCCGTCCTGACCTATTTTCACTATTAAGTGATTTCAGCAGGCTCCTCACAGGGGAGTTTTGGAAAAAAGAAGGGTTGCCCTCTCACCTTACAGCAACTCTCTGCACGCTTCTTTTACTTTCCTACTGGTCCTGTTCATCGTATTTTATGATGATCAATTTGAAATATAGCATATCTGTTTTTTAAGTTCCTGTCAACCCTTGATTTGCATTAAAAATAAATAATTTTATGATTTTATGCATTAGTAACTGAAATCTTCTCCGTAACAGCAGATTTAAGCTCTCTCTTCGAATCTTAATATAATAGCAAAATGAAGGAGGAGGGAGGGGGGTACTAAGTAACATAGATGCAATCCCGAATAATAATAGCAATGGTAAATGCTCTTTTTGTAACGTCCGATAATACATATTATGTTAACTAAAAGAAAGGAGCAAGCGGAACAAGCAATGCCTCTAGGCTGTTAATACAAGAATACACAAAAAAAGCAATTAATAAACATTTTAAATTAAATCTTATCGTTAAATCTTACCGGACAAATCGAACAAGGCAATTATCTGAAAATCATATAAATCCTGTTAGTAATGTCTAATACCTTAATGGATAATTATATTATTAGGCTTATCCAGCTTATACATATACTATTTTTGCTGTTTTGCCTCTCCTGCCCTATCGTTTTTCTTTGCTATGTATTATGTTAACTAAATTCTTTATTTTATTTATGCGTCCGGTTTGATCTCGGATATTTGGTTTACATAACTTTCCCGTTTATCCTGATTGAACAGCGAAAGGTTATAGCGTGCCACTGTGAGGGCGGCTTCCCTACTCCCCTCGGCCAAGTGGCGAGCGCACTCTACATCTGCTTGAACGGGGGCATAGGATTCGGGGAAGGCGCGTATGATTAAAGCGATGATTTCCCCTGCGCAACGGGCAATTTTCAGGGGAATGTCGGTCGCTTTCTCAGCGCCCTGAGGAGCCCCCTCTATAAAATCCTTTATCGCAAAACCGTCCTCCTGGGCAAGAGCAAGAGAATGTTCTAAGAGATGATCTGCCTTACGCAGAATTTCCTGCCAGAAGGTTTTCCGGTCATTGCTTGCCTCTCTTTTTGATGATTCTTCTTCGATTTTTCGCAGGTTTACCCGGCAGGCCATGGAAAAAAGGGCTGCGGCATGGGCGGCAGTCATAGCAGCGGATGAACCGGCGCTTGGGTAAAGTGAATCTGCTGAAAGTTCCTGAAAGTACGCAGCTAACCGGTAATCTTTGATAACTGGTAAATCTTTAAATAAAATCCCTCTTCTCCTTCCAATGATGCGAATTATCAATCATGCACTGCAGCCTGCAGCACCTTTGCCGCAACCGGCCCGGCGGCACTGGTTCCCGAGCCACCGTTTTCAATAACCACAACAAAAGCAAGGGGATAATCCTCCCTGTCCAAATAGCCGGATAACCAGGCATGGGGCTTTTTATCCCCATCCACCTGAGCAGTACCGGACTTGGCACAGAGCTCAAGGCCTCTGAAATTATCCTCACCGTACTGACTGATAGTATTGTTCCTCATCATCCCTCCCAGCCTTCGGGCTGTTTCTGACGAAAGAATCCTTTTCTTTTCAACGGCAGGAAGGTTTATCAACGAAAATATCCCTTTACTCTTCACTATCCTCGGTGTTATACGGACGCCATCATTTGCGATGGCTCCCATATACGCCATAATATTCAAGGGATTGGCCGTATTGGTATATTGTCCTATTCCGGACCAGGCCAGGTCCGCCCCAACTGCACCCGATACATCGAACATCCCCACTGCGGTTTTAATACCATCTACATCCAAACTTGTATTAAATCCTACCGCATCGGCAAATTCTTGCAGTGTACCGGCCCCGAGTTCAGAAGCAATCTGTGCAAAGGCCACATTGCACGAACAAGCAAGGGCCTTCTCCAGGTCAACCGGGCCGTGGACCGTATGGCAGGTTACCACATCCCCCCCTACCTGCAGCCCTCCTTCACAATGATAGAGGATATTTTCAGTGCCATCAAGATGCTCAATCGCCGCAGCAGCAGTCACCAGTTTAAACACCGAGCCAGGCGTATAAGCTGCTGATAGAAGACGGTTAATAAATACTCCCTGATATTTTTCAGGGCTTGCCTCCACGTTGGGAGGACTTTCCGGATCAAAGGATGGTGAACTCACCATGCAAAGGATCTCTCCTGTCTGATAGTTATATACCCCCACCGCTCCTTTGCGGCCGCCCAGTTCTCCATACGCAACGGTGCACAAATCGGCATCCAGGTTCAGGCTCAGATCTCTGCCGCCCCCCTCCTGTTTGCGAAAATTGTAAACCCCGTTGATCATATCCCAACCGCTTAGCCGATCCCTAAAGGCTACCCTGGCCCCGGTCATCACATTGTCATACAAGTCACCCGTGGCATGCATAACAGCCGTGCGCACTGCCTTGTCCGTATGGAATTTTACCTCTCCACCCTCCATCTGACAAAGAATGCTGCCCCTACGGTCATAAATGGCTCCGCATGACACTAATTTCCCTTCTGTATAAAGATGCTGGTTTGTGGGGTAATGCGCCCAGGTTGAAGCATTGCCCACATACTTTGCCGTGAAGATAAAAAGACCAAACACCAGCAGCAAAGCAAAAACCAACAGTATAGAGGCACGGCCTAATAGCAGTTTCAAATTATTCACCTCTTCCATGGGGTAAGATTTTCCCCAATCCCTTCTTTACTCCTTTATCTTGTGACTATCTTGAAGAATCCTCATTAATGCCTTCTCTTCTCCCTCTCCTCCGCTTAACAGGCCTGGCACGATTATCATCGGCGGATTTTATCAGCGCCAGGAGCCCCCAGGAGGCCACCATGGAAGAACCTCCCCTGGAAACGAAGGGCACGGTTATCCCCGTCAAAGGAATTATATCTACGGAGCCCAAAACATTCAAGGCAGTCTGGATCAAGAAGATGGAAGCTGCCCCACAAGCTGCAATGGCATAAAAAGACGAGCGGCAATCCTTTGTCAGAAACGTGGCATAAAAGGCGAAAAATACGGGGATTAAAACCGCAGTTAGAGCAACTATCAGGCCCCATTCCTCAGCGAGTAGTCCGAAAATCAGGTCGGTATCAGCCGCTGCAACCCGGGCCAAATATCCCTCCCCTCCGCCTACTCCCAAAAGGCCACCGCTGGCGGCAGCAATCATAGTGCGAGTTTGCTGGTAACCGGAGGTGCCGGCATGCTCCCATACCTTTCCCCATACGGCAAAGCGGGAGGCAATATACGGCAGAAAAGACACCGCTGCCAAGGCTCCCAGTGCAGCTCCTGTTGCGGCAAAGGCAATAGTGCGCAGATCCCCGGAGCGCATGAAAGCGATGACGATAAAGGTGCCAAAAAAAACCACCACCGTGCCAAGGTCCCTCATCAGGACCAGGGCCCCGATGCACACCACTGAAAACCCGATAAACGCGCTCATATTTCGGGTTGTAAGAAGCTTATCCAGGGTTGCCGTGCCAACCAGCACAAAAGCGATTTTGACAAACTCTGACGGCTGGAAGGTGACTATACCCAGGCTAAGCCAGCGCTTTGCCCCGAAATGTGTTTCCCCCATAGCCAGATTCAGTGCAAGGAGCAGCAAGGCAACTGCTGCCAGGAAATACTTTAGTCTCTTCGCCCGCTCCAGGTCACGGAGTATCACTACAAGAACAGTATACACCGCAAATCCTAGAAGAATGGCCCCCAGTTGCGTAAAAAGCGAATCCGGAGTCGCCGAGGCAGTTACGGACAGGCTCAAACCACAGAGAAAGTAGCAGAGCAGCTCCAGCTCCAGGTGTTCCCAACCGCGCCAATTCAAAATGCTGTAGTGTACACATTCAGCAAGGATAAAAAGGAAAAAGCTCAGCGGCACCGTTGGGTTAACCTCTGCCCCCATGGAAAAGAAAAGCTGAAGGCCTCCCAAAACCTGAAAAAGCAGAATCAGGAAGAAGATCAGCCCTGAGCGGGGCTGCCTCAAGGCCAATGCAGCTCTTGCAGCATTATTCTTCTGAGAAAGTTCGGGGGAGCACCGCGCTCCTTTATCCTGCCCCGTGGACGGCTCAGAGTTGGTCTGCTGCTGCGGCAGCGTGCCTCTTTCTCCATCAGCCAGAGCCAGCTCCATTTTCAACCCCCCGATGGAGATGATATCTCCGTCCCTGAGGATCTCCGTCGTTTTTATCCTCCTCCCGTTCAACTCCACCCCATTCTTTGATTTCAGGTCAGTGATGGACCAATCTCCATAGCGAAATGTAAGCACGGCGTGGCTTCGCGACACAAAGGGCTGGTCGAGGACAATATCCGCTAATCTGCTTCTGCCAATGGAGTTTTCCCAGTGTTGCAGAGGGACATTTATGCCGTCCTGCCTATGCAGATAACCCCAAACAGTCTTTTCCCTTCTATTTTGTAAAAGGGGGAGAAGACAGCTCAAGAAAATGGTAATCGCCAGGACCGGAAAAACCCATCGCACCACAAAGGTATATAAATCCGTTATCAGCTCGAAATGGGCAAAAAAGCTCCCTATGCTGCCGGAGAGTTCTTCAGCCAGGATAAAAAAACATTTCCAGATCTGTATCAATCTTTCAAAGAAAACACTGCTCATATAGTTATCTTTTTTCTACCTCTCCAATATAGATGGTGATTTCCACCCGCAACACCTCCCCGATAATTTATCTTAACCTGATAATATTCTTGATAATATTCCCGGCCTCTTATATTATAATCCATACGAATTTGAATTTATAGACCGCTTTCCGGCAGGAATTTCAAAAATAAAAGCGAACCTTTGGTATCATACAGCATAATAGCTGGAAAGGATTACGGCAATTTCGTAAAACACGTTTTTCCAGAATCAAAGGAGATGGTGAGAAACCCATGATCATCGGCGTACCAAAGGAGATAAAAAAAGATGAAAACAGAGTAAGTGTAATACCCGGTGCTGTGTCATATCTTGTCCAGGCCGGCCACAGGGTATTAATTCAGCAAGGGGCCGGCCTTGGCAGCAGCATAAGTGACGAGGCCTTCAGTACCGCCGGAGGAGAGATTGTACCTGCCATAGAAGATGTTTACAACCGGGCGGAGCTAATCTATAAGATCAAGGAGCCCCAGTTGGAGGAATACGATCTTTTAAGGGAAGGGCAAATGTTTTTTGCCTATCTTCATTTAGCAGCCGAACCAGAAGTAACAAAGGTGCTAATCGAAAAAAAAGTAACTGCTTTCGCTTATGAGACCGTAGAGATTAATGGCACTATTCCCATGCTGGCACCTATGAGTGAAGTAGCAGGCCGCATGGCTACCCAGGTTGGCTCACATTTTTTGGAAAAGGCTCACGGTGGGAAAGGGATCATGTTGGGAGGAGTTCCAGGAGTTGCTCCCGCGGAGGTCACCGTTATCGGGGGCGGCATTGTAGGAGTTAATGCTGCAAAAATTGCTGCAGGTATGGGGGCGCGGGTAACTATCCTGGACACCAACGCCCAGAGATTGCGTCATTTGGACGATTTATTTCAGGGGAGAGTGCTTACCCTGGCTTCCAATCCATACAATATTGCTTTGGCAGTGGAAAGGACAGACCTGCTCATTGGTGCCGTGCTGATTCCCGGTGCGAAAACTCCAAGACTCTGCACGGAAGAAATGGTAAAAAGTATGGCGCCTGGCTCAGTCATCGTTGACGTAGCTGTTGACCAGGGAGGATGTGTTGAAACCACAGATCACGTTTCCTGCCACAGCAATCCCATCTATGAAAGGCACGGGGTCTTGCATTACGCTGTACCTAATATGCCCGGGGCAGTCCCTTTGACATCCACTTATGCCTTAAGTAATGTTACTCTGCCTTATGCCCTGGAACTGGCCCAAAAAGGTTGCGAGCGTGTTATTGAGGAGAACTCGCCTCTCTCCAAAGGCTTGAATGTGTTTGCAGGACAAGTAACACACAAAGCAGTGGCGGAAGCTCTTGGGCTGCCCTTTGTTCCGCCGGTTTAATAGATTACCATTCTTCTAATCCCTACCTTTCTTTTTCAGTTTTCCCAAAAGCTTCAATATTAGTTCTTCCTGTTTTCTTGTTCCCTCGGGATCCAAATTGAAAGATATAGTCAGCCAGCTTCCTTCCCGTGCCCCTTCGGGAAGGAAGCAAAGCGGAATTTTCAATTCTGTTTTACCATCCTCCAGATGAATAATAGCAAAATCATCTTGAATGTGGTCAATAAAAGCCTTCATTATTTATTGCCTCCATTAAACCCTGTCTGATAGCCGTTAGGATGGTTCCTATGCCACTGCCATGCACTGCTAATGATATCTTCGATGTCATACAACGGCTTCCAACCTAACGTACAATTAGCTTTTTTAGAACTGGCCACTAATCTTGGGGGGTCCCCTTCCCTACGTTTTTTTCGCTCAACAACGGCCTTTTTTCCGGAAATTTTTTCACAGCAGCTAACTATTTCTATTACTGAATAACCTTCTCCTTTCCCCAAATTAAATATCTCATTTACTATTCTACTTTGTAACAGTTGCTCCAACGCTTTTAGATGTGCATTTGCCAAATCTGTTACATGAATAAAGTCTCTAATGCAGGTAAAATCCTTTGTATGATAATCATCTCCGTAAATAACTACTTTTTCAGCCAACCCCAGTAGATGCTTTATAATGTTTGGAATGAGATGAGTTTCAGGATTATGATCTTCACCAATTTCTCCGGTTAAATCTGAACCTGCCGCGTTAAAATAGCGCAGGATAATATAATTTAAACCATAAGCTTTGGCAAAGTCTTGCATAATATACTCGATCATCAGCTTTGATCTTCCATAGGGATTAATTGGGTTTGTGGCAGCATTTTCAGAAATGTATTTTATATCCGGGATCCCATAAACAGAACATGACGAAGAAAATACGATATTATAAACCTGATATTTTAACATATACTTAAGTAAATTTATGGAAGAGACAACATTTGCTTGATAATACATCAGGGGATGCAGGACAGATTCCTGGACATAACATTTACCGGCAAAATGAATCACCCCTTTTACCGGATATGTGGAGAAAACCTTTTCCACATCTTTCGGATTCTCCAAATCCCCTTGAACAAATATTGCTCTTTTGTCAACGGCTTCAATATGCCCGGTTGTGAGGTTATCAACAACAACTACATTATAATTCTTATTGATTAAACTTTTTACAACGTGGCTGCCAATATAACCTGCGCCTCCCGCTACTAAAATCATCTCTTTTCCCCTCATTGTTATAGAGTTATCTTTACTTACCTTGTTATAAATATTCTACGTTATAAATATTCTACAAAAAACTTACTGTTACAAGATTATGAGCAATTATACTATAACCACTTGAAAAATGGGGAGACGATGGAACCGTCCCAGGGCACTGAAAAAGTCCGCTTTTGTCATCCTGAGCGTAAGCGAAGGATCTTAAAGTTATTGGAAACATAAGATTCTTCGACTTCGTCTAGAATGACAGACAAAAAGCTATTGTTTTTCAGCGGTCTCGAACCGTCCCCGTGGCTTAGCGGAATAACGAAAAAGGCAATCTTTCGCTGTAGTGCTAGAATATAAATAAAATTGTAAACCCGTGGTAACAGTTACTGGTACAAAGAATAAAATAAATCCAGAGGCACTGAGAGGAGAGTTGTAATGACTACAGAGGTAAGCATAATTATAATTTCCTACAATATATATCCTCAAATCAAATTCACCCTTTATTCACTGGAAAAGCAAACATATCCCCTTGCTAAGATGGAGGTTATCCTGGTTGATGATTGTTCAACGGATAGGACTTTCACTTTAAGGAATTATACAGCACCCTTTCGCTTCAAATATCTCCGCAGCGATACTAATCTGGGAAGATCCGGAGCAAAAAATCTGGGGCTCAGGGAAGCGGAAGGAGAGATAATCATCTTTTTGGATGGGGATGTAATGGTTGATCCCAACTTTGTCAGCAATCACTTAAGACATTATCAAACAAATGATAAAATAGCTGTTTCGGGTAATGCCAGCCACTATAGCACTTTTACAGTGTTATGCCCCGGGTTTTCAACAGAGCAAATAAAACGTCTGCATTCCGTTATACGAGGCAGACCTTTTTTAATTAAGCATTTGAGCAACCGCCTGTATCTGCCGTATGAATATATTCAAAGTTTGAATACATTCTGGCAGTATGCACGCAAAAATCAGCGGACGATTACTTTGTTTACAAAAAAACACATCCACGCTCAGCAATTTAAACTGCTATCTTTTCCAACACCATATTTCCCACCGCAGATCATAGAGAAATATGGTGCCCATTTAACCGGATTCCACCTGGCATGGACCTATTTTATCACCAGAAATGTGTCTGTTAGAAAAAGTCTTTTGGAAGAAGTAGGCCCCTTTAATGAAATATTTAAAGGCTGGGGATCCGAAGACTGGGAATTAGGATACAGATTATATAAAAAAGGTGTAAAGATTTTAGAAGACCGGGATATTTATAGTTTCCATCAAGAGCATCCCTTCTCCAGAGAAAACCGCAAGGCCGATCAAATGCTTAATTATGCCAAATTCACCTTCTTGCACCCTGAAGCTGAGGTATGTGCAATTGCATTAGGTATCCTGGGGAAAAGAAACTTTTTTGAAAATAACGATATCATTGATGACTATTATCAAATACAAAAGGAATTCCCAGATTATGTACATTCTCAAAAGGCCTTTATCAAGCTAACCCAACAAATCCTTGTTTTAATGGCTAGAGAAAAACCAGTTACCGGGCTCTGGCGGCAGGCAGGCCTGGAAAAGGAAACCGATGCAAAGAATAAGCTTCTGGATGAACTGGAATCTTTACGGGGGACTGGGAAATACCGCAACTTTTTAAGCGCGCTTGAACTATTATTAATCTTATAAATCCGGACCGGAGGGCGGATAAATGCTTGTTTCAATAGTAATGGCCGTTTACAATGGTCAGCATTACCTGCAGGAAGCGGTGGAAAGTATACTTTGCCAAACTTATACCAGATTTGAACTCATTATTATAAATGATGCCTCCACCGACAGGACAAAAGAGCTCCTGGCACAAATAACAGATAAACGCGTAAAAGTAATTCATTTGGCAGAAAACAAGGGGGCGGCTTTTGCGCTGAATTTGGGTATCAGCCAGGCCAAAGGGAAATGGATTGCCGTACACGACGCCGATGATCTCAGCTACCCTTACCGCCTTGAAAAACAGATTAGTTATTTAAAAAAACATCGGGAACTGGTTGCAGCGGGTTCGTTCATTGAATGCATCCCCGGCAGAGGTAATTGTATTCCTCAGCAAAACTTAAGCGGGCTGGAAAAATTAATCAACCGTGTGCAAACCGGCGAGGAAATAAAATTAGAACTGTACAGAACCTGTCCCCTGACTCATGGAACAATGATATATTCCAAAAAAACCTTCATCGCTCTCGGCAAATACAATCCTGATTTGAAGATTTCTTATGATTATGACCTGTGGACCCGCCTGATCACTGCAGGGGGAATAGAAAAGTTCCCCGAGAAATTGTACAAATACCGCATGCATGACAATTCTTTAACTACTCAAAATCAACTGCAAAATATTAAGGAGATGTTTTTCAGCTGTGCAAAATATATTCGCCATACCCGTTATAAAAAGCATAAAGAAAGGCCGGTAATGGTGGTCTTCGGCCCCACATACCATGCCCGGAATTTCTCTTTACAAGCAAGAAATTTTATAAATGTGGTCAAAATAATTGACAAAAATGAAATTGGTTTGTTGCCGGTGATAATAGCTGATTATTGATCCTTATTTCTCCACAGGCAAGAG
>CAZQXY010000002.1:0-8656 GCA_964597455.1 uncultured Desulfovibrionaceae bacterium | reverse complement strand
CAGAAGAAACTGGATGGAGCTATTTTATTGAGTAATTTTAAGTACAGGGACATTGTTTTCAGCCATTTAATAAAGCATGGCCTGAAGCTGAATACAAATCTTTTTGAGTTTTGGATTTGGTTCTAAAAATCGTGCCGGATTATTTATGTACACCGGCTCTTTTTTTTACAGATCTGCTCTTATGATGATTTTTATTCGCATTGCCGCCGAGGTTTTCAATAGTATTTTTTGTTCCTGAGAATAAGCCGATTGCGGAAAGACCGACTACTAATCCCAAAAAAATTGCTTTTTTGGGATCATCGGGAGCAAGGTAATAAAACCCTGCCAGAATGCCCAGAACTATCGATACAATTGGAGAAAGCTTTTTGGGTATACCTGCTCTTTTCAACAACTCTACCATCGCCAGTACGACAGGCACCAAGGCTATACCATAAACATTAATCGCTTCCATTATTTTGCCTCCCTGATTTAAAAGTGCTTATTAAAGAAATATTCAGGGAGAAAAGCAAAAAGAACAATTCTTTAAACTATTCTACTTACAACTTATGTAACCCTTATTATAAAAATATGCATTTCCCCGGGTATAAATTAAGTAGTTGGCCTGTTCAGTATTTCTTCAGGAATCTCCTCATCATTGAATACCATATCAATCACAATATTCCTTTTCTCCATAAGATCAAGCTCATATGGTATTAAAGGTTCAAATCCATCTTTGGTGCAAAGAATACGGACTCTTGGCCTGGTTGGATGCCCGACACTATTATTAACGACTATTCCAACTTCCCCGTTGCTTAAACCCAGGAAAGTTCCTATAGGGTAAGCAGCGATATGTTGTATGAAATTATGCAGGACCTTCAGATCAAAAAGTTCACCGGAAGATTCCAGGATCTCTATAGCTTTATAAGGTGGGTAGGCTGAATGGTAAGGGCGATCGGCCACCAGAGCATCATAAACATCTGCAACGGCACTAATTCTGGAAAACAGATTAATCTGTTCAGACTTAAGGCCTTCCGGGTATCCCTCACCGTTCATACGTTCATGATGTTGATAAATAATTAAGGCGGAAGAGCCAGGGATTAATTCCTGCGTTTTTACCATCTCATACCCAAAACCGGGATGTTTTTTTATCTCTGAAAATTCATCCGGGGATAGTTTACCCTCTTTATTCAAAATACTGGAGGGAATTTTAACTTTTCCGAGATCATGGAGTATAGAACCGAGGCCTACCTTTTTAAGCTGGGAGTGCGATAATCCCAGGGAAATTCCCGCTGTTATCGCCATCACGGCTACATTAACAGAATGTGCAAATGTATAGTTATCCGCAATTCTGATATCGGACAAATTAACGATCAGGTTTTTATTATTTAACAACTGCCCAATTATATCCTGAAGAGCATCATTAATATTTCTTTTTGTGAAGAGCAATTTAGGAATCGATTTCTCAGGCTGTTTTTCTATGTCGAGCATTAGATCTCTAATTAAAACTGTAGTCTTTTGCCTTGTTTCATCCATAATCACATCTTCTATATCTACATCAGGAATAATTTTATCTACAATATAAACTGAAAAGATATTATGTTTTTTTAAGTTACGAATATATTCTTTTTTTAACTCCACACCAGAATTTAAAAGCAAAAAACCCAGTGTATCATATATTGGCCTTGCTAACTTCATTCCCGGTTGAAGAGATAAAACCGGCACTTTGCGCATTTGGTGATCTCCTGTACACTTGGCTTTTTATACATTTTCACCTTTATTATAACATAAAACGATAATATTCTTAAATGTTCTGCGCAAAAACAGGCGCCAAATGCGTTTGGTAATTCATTAATACCGCATTTACGGGTATAATAATGAAATGAATAAGATAAATTCCGGGAAAAATAATTTTAAGATAGGCATTTTTACCGACAGTTATCACCCCTATATAAGCGGCGTTGTTCGCTCTATTGAACTTTTAAAGGAGGAATTGGAAAGCCGTGGGCATGAGGCATTTATCTTCGCCCCAAATTACCCATCGGCATCACAATCTCAAGAGAAAAACGTTTTTCGTTATTTTTCCATACCCGCACCAACGCAAAGAAATTTCTTTCTTCCTATCCCTTTTTCTCCACGGTTACCTTTTCTGGTAAATACTTTGAAACTGGATGTGGTTCACGTCCATACTCCCTTTTTATTAGGTTCACTGGGGACAATAATAGCCAAACGTTTTAATCTGCCGTTAATCTTTACCTTCCATACCCTCTATCATTTTTATGCCCACTACCTGCCTCTCGGGAAAAATGTATCCGCCGAAATAATAAAAAAGTGGAATAAAGGTTTTTGTAACAGGTGCGATCTGATCATCGCCCCTTCATTATTTGTAAAAACGCTGATGGAAGAATACGGCATAACAAAGCCTGTTGATGTTATCCCAACAGGCATAAATAGTGCTTATTACTCAGCAAATCATGGGAGCAGGGAATGGCTAAAGGAACGGTTTAATCTAAACCATGAAGACAGGATATTATTATATGTTGGCCGGCTGGGAAAGGAAAAGAATATCAACTTTTTAATCGAAGCCATGGAAGACATTGCAATAACCATGCCCCATGTTAAACTGCTTATTGTCGGAACAGGAGCTGAGGAATCATCTTTGAAATTACTATGCTACCGGAAAAACCTGCAACAAAACGTCCTGTTCTGCGGTCAGGTAAGTCACAGCGAACTATTAAAGTGTTATGCAGGAGCGGATATTTTTACTTTCCCTTCTCAGAGCGAGACACAGGGGCTTGTCGTTGGAGAAGCAAAAGCTGCCGGCCTTCCCGTAGTATGTCGCTACTCTCCCTGTTTATCGGAAATGATCTTTAACGATAAAGATGGATTTCTTGTGCACACCCTGCAAGGTTTTATCGAAAAAATAAAATACCTGCTTGAAAATGAACCCTTAAGAGATGCAATGGGGAAAAGAGGGAAAATCAACGCCATCAGATACTCTTCTGAAATGTTGACAAAAGAAATGCTTCTAAGATATCAAAGGGTTATTGAAGATAAAAAAACCACCCTCTTAGTTTAATTCAAATAACTCCTTTGCTTTTTTTAGCCTATTGATAACTCTGTCCTTTCCAAGTAAGGATATAATGTCAAATAATTCAGGTCCCATTGTTCGGCCTGTAAGGGCAAGCCTGGTCGGAAGGTTAATCCGGGACAACGAAACATCTAATTTCTGGCCTAAATCATGCAATTCATCCCTTATTTTTTCCGCCTCAAAAGGCTCTACCTTTTGCAAAGCACGAGATACTTCGCTTAAAACTTTCCCGACTCCCTCTTTGCGAAAATGCTTTTTCACTCCTTTTTCGTCATACTGAAAATCATCTTCAAAAAAATAACCGGAGGCATCAGCTATTTCCTTAAGTGTTTTGACTCTGTCCCGGACAAGGCCGATGATTTTTTCAATTTCTTGATACTTTTCTGTACCTGTTTCTGCACAGATATTGAGCTCTCGCTTCATGAAAGGCAGAGCTCTTTCGACAATCTTATTCAGCTCCAGAGTTCTCAGGTAATGACCATTTAGCCAGATTAGTTTTTTAAGATCATAAATAGCAGGATTTTTGCTAACCCTTTCCAGAGAAAATAAATCGGCAATTTCATTAATATCCATAATTTCTTTATCTCCACCCGGAGACCAGCCCAAAAGGGCAAGATAGTTTACCAGCGCTTCAGGCAAAATTCCCATATCCCTGTATTCCTGCACGGATGTTGCCCCGTGTCTTTTACTGAGCTTGCTGTGGTCAGGGGCGAGTATCATGGGCACATGAGCATATAGCGGCACCTGGTAACCCAGGACATATGCAATAATTATTTGACGTGGTGTATTGGAAAGGTGTTCCTCCGCCCGGACGACATGAGTAATTGCCATATTGTGATCATCGATTACGGATGCAAAATTATAAGTAGGTACACCGTCGGATTTAATAATGATAAAATCGTCAAATATTTTATTTTCAAAAGTAACCCGTCCCCGAATTATATCCTCTACTACTGTTTCACCTTCCCGGGGCGCTATAAAACGGATTACATAACTTTCGTTAAGTTTCCTTCTTTCCCTTTCCTCCGCAGATAAAGCTCTGCAGCAACCGCTGTACCTGGGTGGTTGTCCCTCCCGGCGCTGTCTTTCTTTTTCGGCTGTTAGCTGTTCGGCGGTACAAAAACAGTAATAGGCTTTACCATCACGAACAAGCTGCTCCGCCAGCTCTTTGTATTTATGTAAATACTCCGACTGGATGTACGGGCCGTAGTCCCCACCAATCTCGGGACCCTCATCCCAGTTCAGGCCCAACCATTTCATCGATTCAATAATCGAAAATAAATATTCTTGTGATGAACGCTGGCGATCTGTATCATCGATTCTCAAGATCATTTTCCCACCGTTATGCCGCGCAAAAAGCCAATTAAAAAGAGCTGTCCTGGCTCCTCCGATGTGCAGCTCCCCGGTAGGGCTGGGAGCAAATCTTACTCTGATCTTTTCCATACCTCTAACACCTCTATTAATATAATCAATTTACAGCTTATGCTATTATTTTCTGTTTTGTTTCCGGAATTCCTGCTTGTAGTTTGTTTATTCCTTCATCTCTTCCGTTTTAAGAAGACGCGTTTTTAATTCAGAAAGAATAGCACCGGTTTGATCAGCATATTGGGAAAATAGTATGCCATTTTCTTCATTATCTGTTTCCCTTGAAAAGGTATCCAGTTCAGCATGGATCTTTTGTAATGTTATGATTAACTCCTTTTCCTTCGTTGAACGTGGCCTATCCTTTTTGTCATCATACAGATCTGCGTAGAGATTGCCGTGCGAATCCAGCTGCGCCACGGAGACTGCTGTCGGGTCTTCCACCCCCATTTCATATAGTTTATTCCTTAGCCAGTTTTCGGTAAACCCCTTCAGCTCGAGGCTTTTCTGCAGTATTTTCCCGTTAATGATCACTATAGTCGGCATCCCTTGGTACTCAGTGATCATTTTCAGGTCCTCGGGTGTCAGGCTTTGTCTCTGGCTTTTTTTAATTACGCTGATATCTCCCTTTGGTTCCAGCACAGCATATTCGACATCTTCTAATAGCGGGGCGTCCTTTAAACGCAGGGCGGACATAAGATCGTCAAAGTTCATCTTGGCACGAAACAGATTCTTTTCCAGTACTTTACCGTTGCGTACCATGACCAGCGGTCCGCCGACAATAATCCGCCTGATATTCGGGAACCTGATACCAAACAGGTTTAACGACACCAACAAAAATGCCCATAATACCATATTTAAAATGCTGGAAAAAAAATGCACCTCGCTGTCTACCAGCGCCGCGCTGGCAATACTGCCGATGGTAATGGCAACAATAAAATCGATTGTTGTGAACTCACCTACCTCAGTCGGCCCCATGATCCTGCACAAGAATGCCAAAATTACAAAGGCAAGCACCCCTCGCAAAATAAACCCCACAACGTGTAATTCCGGCGTACTTAAAAATATTTGTTCCAAAAAGGACATTTTATTAACCCCTTAAATAGGAAAACCTCTCTCCTTGAGAGGTTTTCCTGAATTAGCGGCCTTTATACTGCGGTTCTTCCTCTTCTATTTCCTGTATTCTGGTTTGCAGGCCGTCCACGATACTTTTTGTTTGATTGGCAAATTGGGAAAAAGCATCTTTTGCAATCTGGCTTTCAGTTTCCAGAGCAAATGTTTCCAGATCTGCCTGTGCGCTTTTCAAACTTGAAAGGCAGGTCTTTAATTTTTTTCCGACAGTCACGGCGGCACTCCTCCTTTTGTGCATTATTACAGTGATAACCACTTAATAGTATAACCAATCACGCGCGTAAAATTATTTATGAATTTTTCCATTAGAATGCCGTATGTTTTCTCAAAATATTTTATTCTTCGGAGAGCACCCCCACGCCACGGATCTCAGGATGGGGAGCATAATGATCCTCACCCAGGCTTTCCCTGGATATTTCCACCCCATCTGCAAAAAAAATGCGGATTGTTTCTACAGTATAGCCTTCTCTGCCTGCCTGGATAATTTCCCGGTAAGAGGAGGGTTTATCACTCAGTTCACGGTAATGTACCGGTGGGGGAATACTGCTAATATCTCTTGTTACCAGCTCTACTTCAGGACACTGCTGCGGGTCTCCGAAAAAAATTACCCTTAATTCATTTTTTAGGACCTGCAGATGCATTAAAATGTAAAAGGGCAGGTTGTTTTTAAATTTTAAATCCAGATAGTTATACGCAATGGTAGCATCAAAACCGGGGGGGAGATAGGCCACGGGGAGGCTGTGATGGTGACGTTCCACTACCGCCAAACCTGATAAAAGAGCGGCATTATAAATTGTTGACGATACCTGGCAGACCCCCCCGCCAGGCCCCATTTCTATCTGTTCATTAACGATAATGGGGGCTTCCCTGTAGCCATTTTCCAGGCTTGCTTCGCCAACAAGATCATTAAAGGAGAATATTTCCCCCGGAACCAGTAGTATATTATCCAGCGCTTTTGCGGCAAGGGATATATTATAATTCCTGCCCGGTGAAGAATCATCGAAAAAGGTACTGAACGATACTATTTTATCTTTAATACCCATATTCATAAAATCTGATACTTTTATTGCAGGGGGCAACACTTCAGTTTCAAGCTGAAACGACAGGGGAAAAGAAGGCCAGTGATACAGCCGCTGCAGGATCTCTGCCAATAATTTTTCCTCTTTTAAGCCTTTACCGTTTTTGTGCGGTCTGTACCTTAGCACTCCACCTTCAGCCTTTACTTCCGCATCTTCAGGGGGATAACACCATTCTTTTTTTATATCAGCCAGCATATTTCCAAAACGCTCTCTTCTTACCATAAATAAACCCGGTATAATAGCACCGTTCCGATAGGTTTGAAGCTTATGAAAGTAATTAAAAGGCCGATTTAAAATATTGATTTCCTCTATAATCCGCTCCTTTTCAAGAGTAATCCCCATATCGATTAATGAATAATTAAAATAAATTTCTTCCTGTATTAAATAAAGAACGATCCTTTTCCTCTCCAAACTCTTGTTTATCTCTTCCAGAATCGTATCAATTTCTCCGTAAGTTTTTCCTCCAACATATCTTTCCCCAATAAAAATTCCCAGCGGAGCCCTTTCCTTAAAATAAAAATACTCAATTACAGCCAGGACTAAAAAGAATAAAACAATTACAGTGATTACTTTATAAATCCCCGCCTGTATTTTCTTAAGGTTGTGCCATTTAATCATCATCACCGCCGGGAACCAGCAGAGCCAAAAAAAATTCCACTGCCGGGAAAAACCATTTTTCAAAGTCTCATCTTTAGGCCGCTAACCAGACAGCAATTCTCTATTTTATAATATACTTATGTATTCCCCAGGCATACTATGAAAAAAAACTGTGAGTAAACACTCACAGCGCACTAATTTAATGTATACCGATTCCCCGTTATCTATTTCAATATTAAAGCAGTGAAAGGAAAACCCCGGCAGCCACGGCTGAGCCGATAACACCTGCCACGTTGGGGCCCATAGCATGCATTAATAAATAATTATTGGGATTGGCCTGCTTGCCAACCACCTGCGAAACCCTGGCGGCCATAGGCACCGCAGAAACTCCCGCCGAGCCGATTAAAGGGTTCACTTTGCCATTAGTAAGTTTGCACATGAGTTTTCCCATAAGCACACCACCAGCCGTTCCGATTGCAAAGGCTATCAAGCCCAGAACAATTATCTGGATGGTTTGTGGCGTCAGGAAATATTCGGCGCTTGCTTTAGCCCCTACAGTAAGCCCCAGAAAGATAACCACGATATTATTTAACTCATTTTGTGCAGCTTTACTCAGTCGTTCGGTAACACCGCATTCTCTCAAGAGGTTGCCAAACATCAGCATCCCCAGCAGAGGAATGGCGTCAGGCAATAAGAGCCCGGTAAGGATGATCACAATAATGGGAAAAAGCACGCGCTCTGTTTTAGAAACCGGTCTGAGCTGTTGCATGACAATTTCCCGCTCTTTTTTGGTAGTCAGGGCCTTCATAATCGGAGGCTGGATAATCGGCACCAGGGCCATATAAGAATATGCAGCGATGGCTATTGCGCCGAGCAGATCCGGTGCCAGTTTAGTCGTTACAAAGATCGCCGTGGGGCCATCCGCACCGCCGATAATGCCTATTGAGCCCGCCTCCTGGGGTGTAAAGCCAAGCAACAGGGCGCCAATAAACGTGACAAAAATACCGAGCTGGGCCGCCGCCCCCAGGAGCAGGGTCATGGGATTAGCAATAAGCGGGCCAAAATCCGTCATTGCTCCCACTCCCAAAAAAATTAAAGGAGGATATATCCCCAGTTCTACCCCCTGGTAAAGATAATAAAGGAGCCCTCCCGGCTCAGTTCCTATGGGGGATTTCATTAAAAAACCCAGGGGCAGATTCACCAAGAGCATTCCGAAGCTGATCGGCACTAACAATAAAGGTTCATAATTTTTGGCGATGCCCAGGTATAAAAGAATAAGGGCAATGATAATCATAATAATTTGGGTTACTTCTAAGTTTGCAAATCCCGTCGTTCTCACTAATTCTAAAAGCTGTGTAAGCATTGTTACCCCTCTCCTTTATGCTATGACTACCATAATATCCCCGGTGTTAACGGAGGC
>CAZQXY010000001.1:37603-42276 GCA_964597455.1 uncultured Desulfovibrionaceae bacterium | reverse complement strand
CGCTGGCGCGCCGTGCAGTGAAAAAATACACCCCGCGAATGGTCGTGGCCGTTGCCTGTGAAAGGGACCTCTCCAGCGGAGTGCTCGACAGCTTCCCACTGCCCGTGCTCGGTGTTTTAAATGAAAGGCCGGAAGGTCCCTGTTACAATACAAGGGTAGATTTGAGGGCATTACAGGAAGCGCTGGATTTGTTTTTGACATAGATTATTTTAACAAGGAGGCAAACAAAGAAATATGTGGTTTTTTGATACCGGGATGATTATATTTGTTATACCGGCGATGATCTTTGCCATGTATGCTCAGAGCAAGGTACGCGGTGCCTACGAGCGCTACAGCAGGGTTCGCAGCAGCAGCGGGGTAACCGGGGCGCAGGTGGCGCGAACGATTCTCGACCGGGCGGGGCTGGAGGAGGTCAAGGTAGTCCAGACACAGGGGCAGCTCACGGATCATTATGATCCGCGCCAGAAAGTTGTCCGGCTTTCGCCACAGGTTTACGGCGACAATTCCCTGGCCGCGCTGGGCATAGCTGCCCACGAGGTTGGGCATGCCATACAGCATGATACCGATTATCTGCCGCTGGGCATCCGCAATTCTATTGTCCCTCTGGCCAGTCTGGGATCGAGAGCAGCTTTTCCCCTTTTCCTTATCGGGTTTATTTTCAGCGGGGGCGGTCTGGAGATTCTTATGGATATCGGTATAGCGGTATTCCTTTTTGCCGTGCTGTTCCAAGCGATCACCCTACCTGTGGAATTTAACGCCAGCAATAGAGCACTGGCTATACTGGAAGGAGGGGGTTATTTAAACTCCCAGGAACTCAATGGAGCAAAGCAGGTTCTCAGCGCGGCGGCGTTAACTTATGTTGCGGCTCTGGCAATGGCGTTAGCCCAGTTTTTCCGGCTGCTGCTGTTAAGGGATCGAAGATAGAAGATAAAGGAGATTTGTTATGCTGGGTCTTTTGTTGCTGATCTTTCTGGGTCCGCTTTTTTTGTTTTTTATGCTCAGCCTCTTCTTTTTGCCTTTACACTTTGGCTTTTATTCAATTATTAATATATTCACCATCCCCTGGCAGCTTATAAAAATAGCTTTTAACAAAAGACTGAGAGCCAATCACGCGCTGGAGCACGCAACTATTAACGTTATTGAAGAACGTCTGGGCTGCCTGAACCTGGCGGGGATGGGGCAGGAGGACGGGTTTATAGTGCAGGGGCCGGTTGACCCTCACCTGCTGGAAAGCGCTGCCAGGATTGGGCTGGAACGGCTCAGGTCAGGAGAGACGAACCTGGCGATACACCGGCGCTGCGGTACCAGTATGCTGGCAGCAAACCTGATCAGCTCTGTTTTAATCATTCTTTTGCTGTGGACTTTTGGATATTTTGGCATTTTCTATATTCTGCTTGCGCTAATAGCAGCACAGTTCTTGGGGCCGCACCTGGGCCGGGTTATGCAGAAATATCTCACCACGTCCGCAGATGTGGAAGGGATGGAGATTGTCGGGGTGGAAAGGAAATATGAAAACAGAAATGTTTTTCTTGGTTTTGGCTCTTTGCACGGACGTTATTTTATACGCACCCGCAAATATAATTTTCTTTAAGCAGAGCAGGAGTTGAGTTAATGTCTTCTTTGGAAAAAAATAATTCATCGGCAGGAGCTGAAAAAGGGGCCATCAACGCCAGGAGTGCAGCGCTGGAAGCTTTAAAAGAGGTGGAGGAAAGAGAAGCATATCTTAATCTTGTGCTCAATCGCTTTCTTTCCGGTAATTCCCTTTCAGATGCGGAGAGGTCGCTTTTTACGGAGCTTGCTTACGGGGTAATGCAACGACGCAATACGTTGGACTGGGTATTATCCCTTTATTTAAACCGCCCGATGGAGAAACTTACAATCTGGATCCGCAATATTCTCCGGATGGGAGTATACCAGCTGCTGTATCTTCCCCGTATACCGGATTCAGCGGCTGTTGACGAAGCGGTGAAGCTGGCCAGCCGCTATGGCCACAGGGGAGTTGCCGGGTTGGTTAATGCGGTATTGAGAAAGGTGAGCGGTGCAAAGGGTTCTCTTCCCTGGCCCTCCAGGGAAGAGAACCCTGTTCTATATCTATCCTTGCGCCATTCCTATCCTATTTGGATGGTCGAGAGGTGGATGGAAAACCTGGGTTTTGAAGAAGCGGAGGCTTTTTGCGCCGCAAGCAATATGGTACCGCCGCTGACAGTGCGAACGAATACTTTACGGCTTTCGAAAACGGAGCTCAAGCATAGGTTGGAGATAGAAGGTGTCGGTGCCGGGGATTGCGTTTATGCGCCGGAGGGGCTGCATTTAAAACTCAATAAAAGGCTGGTGGAACTCGAATCTTTTAGAGAGGGGCTCTTCCAGGTCCAGGGGGAATCATCGATGCTGGTTGCGCCTCTGCTTAATCCCCAGCCGGGGGAAGCTGTTCTGGATCTCTGCAGCGCTCCCGGTGGGAAGACCGTGCATTTAGGCATGTTGATGCAAAACCAGGGAAGCATTGTTGCAACTGACCTTTACCCGAAACGGCTGAAGCTGGTCCGGGATGCGGCGCACCGCCAGGGTATTGATATTATAAATACAGAAAAACTGGATGGTCGCTCGGTGGACCCGGATAAGGAAGGGGCTTTTCAGCGCGTACTCGCCGATGTACCCTGCTCCGGGTTGGGAGTAATACGGAGAAAGGGGGATCTCAAGTGGCGCCGCCGGCCGGAAGATATCTTATCCCTCGCAGAGCTGCAGCTGCAGTTGTTAAAAGGAGCTTATAAATATCTCTGCCGCGGAGGGGTTTTGCTGTACAGTGCGTGTACAACCGAACCCGAGGAGACAACCGGTGTGTTGGAGAAGTTTTTGGCTGCGGAACCGTCAGCACGACCGGTGATGCTTTCGCCGCTTTTACCTGAAAAATTAAAAGGCGAGGAGCAAAGGGCAGGCATGATCTGTCTCTGGCCTCACAAACACAACCTGGACGGGTTTTTCCTCGCACGCATCAGGAAAAAATAACTGGGCATTATTATTGATATAGAATATATGGCTGCTGAGCACAGGGATGTTTCCCAGCAAAAAATTATTTATCAAATCGAGCCCATTATGTTGTTAACATATGATATTATTATGGTAATGGAAATGGAGGAAAAAACATGAAAATCCTTTTAGTTTATCCGCAGTATCCTGAGAGTTTTTGGAGCTTCAAGCATGCTTTGAAATTTATCGGGTTGAAAGCCGCATTTCCGCCTTTAGGATTATTGAGTATCGCTGCACTACTCCCGCAGAAATGGGAAAAAAGACTGGTGGACATGAACGTCCGGAAATTAAAAGAAGCCGATCTCATGTGGGCAGATTATGTCATGATCAGCGCTATGTCCATCCAGCAGCAATCAACACGGGAGGTTATTTCCTACTGCAAGGAGCTTGGGGTCAGGACTATCGCTGGGGGACCACTTTTTACAGCAGAACCGGAGAAATTTGAGGAAGTAGATCACCTTATCCTTAATGAGGGTGAGCTGACGTTGCCTGCTTTCCTGGAAGATTTGGAGAAAGGATCTCCCCAGCATCTTTATACCACTGCAGAGCGGCCCTCGCTGGACAAAATGCCGTTACCAATGTGGGAATTAATCAATATGCGGGATTACGCAACAATGAACCTCCAGTTTTCCCGGGGTTGCCCTTATGACTGTGAATTTTGTGATATTACCGCTCTTTTCGGGCACAAACCCCGGTTAAAAACCACTGAGCAGATCCTCCAGGAATTGGATGCCCTCTATCAGCATGGTTGGAGGGGCGGAGTCTTTGTTGTTGACGACAATTTTATCGGCAATAAGGCGCATCTGAAGAAAGAGACCCTCCCCGCTATGATCAGTTGGATGGAGAAGCATAAAAACCCCTTCCGGTACATTACGGAGGCGTCGATCAATCTGGCTGATGACGAGGAGCTTATGCTGCTGATGCAGAAGGCAGGATTTGTCACTGTCTTTGTTGGCATTGAAACACCCAGCGAAGAAAGCCTTAAAGAGTGCAATAAATTTCATAACGTAAACAGGGATATGGTTGCCTGTGTCAAGAAAATCCAGAATTTCGGGATGCAGGTAAGTGGTGGATTTATTGTCGGTTTTGACAGCGATACACCTTCCATCTTTGAAAGACAGATTAACTTTATCCAGATGAGCGGAATAGTTACTGCCATGGTGGGAATGTTGCAAGCCCCGGTGGGTACTAAGCTATTCCAGCGCCTGAAAAGTGAAAAGCGTTTACTGTCGGACGGCAGCTTTGGTGGGAACAATACCGACCAGACTGTCAATTTTATTCCCAAGATGAATATGGAGAAACTTACCGAGGGATATCAGAAGATCGTGACGACCATCTATGAACCACAAAACTACTATGCACGCGTGCTGGAGTTTTTTAAAGAGTTCAGGCCTGCTCATAAGAAAAATATTTCCTCGCTCCGCTTTTGTTATGCCAAAGCAGCCTTTCAGGCCATGATTAGCCTGGGGATTATAGAAAAGGGACGCCGCCATTACTGGAAACTTCTCCTAAAGACTTTGGTGAAGCATCCGCGTTTTCTCCCGGAGGCGGTTACTTTTGCCGTTTATGGGCACCATTTTAGAAAGGTCTTTAATGTTAATCAATGTTTGGTGCAAAATAAATAATAAAATTATCCTTCGTGCTTCCTT
>CAZQXY010000001.1:5033-37503 GCA_964597455.1 uncultured Desulfovibrionaceae bacterium | reverse complement strand
TGTTAATCAATGTTTGGTGCAAAATAAATAATAAAATTATCCTTCGTGCTTCCTTGGGGAACTTCCCCGTCGAATTTTTCACACAACAGGCGCGAAGTTTCCAAAATCTGGCGGCTCTTCATGAAGAGGGGCTGTCTATCGTGGATGCTTGGGGAACTCAAGATTGTTAGTGATGATGATATGCGCCCCCTCAGTGCGTTCAGCCTTCATGAATTATTTTTTTCAGCTTTTGCCCTGGGATCTCAAGCCTGTGGAGCACCTCTTCTTTACCATCAAGATCTTTTTTCAGCGCTTCTTCGTAGATGCTTTGAGCTTTATCGTAATCTGCAGGAACTTTTTCGTTCAATCGGTAGAGATAATACATATCCCCCCAACCGATGTAGGGCCAAACAGAATCGGGGTATTCATTGACCAGGGCTTTGAATTCTTCTTCACCCCGTTCTGTCATACCCAAACCGAAATATGCCTCTGCCAGCGATCTTTTCATATTTTCCAGAACATCTTTATCCGTTTCCGGGAAAAGCTTGCAAAACTCCTCGCAGTAGGTGATCAGCTTTTTATAGTACTCGTTTTCCTCCCTCGCTGCTTCTTCCAGGGCCATCATTAAATCCTGGCACCAGTTATAAAGAAATTGATCGAATTCATGGATTTTCTGCGCATCCTCAATCGATCTCATCGGCGGGATATGGTAGGTTTTCAAAATTTGCCAGAAAGTGAGCCAGGTATCGCAGCCGGTAAGGGTATCACCTTTTTCCATCAGTTCATATCCACGCTTCAGCAAATTATTGAGTTCAATGAGCTCCTTATTTCCAAGTGATGCCCCGGGAGGTAATCCAACCGGGTTATCTTTACCCAGGCAGCATTTTTTGTATTTTTTCCCGCTTCCGCAGGGACAAGGATCGTTTCGTCCGATTTTCATGGTCATAATACCACCTTTTCTTAAAATGGCATGATATTGGTTTACCCGTGCAGATCAGCCCTTTTTATAACATTATAACACAACGTCAAACTTTTAGATGGTTTTTTGGGCAAACATTTAGATGGTTTTTGGGGTTCGATTTATGTTTATGGTTTATCAAGTTTGGATATGGTAAAATATAACGAACAGGTATAACGCCGGGGAGGGAGTATGCGTATGAGTAAAAAAGAACCGTTATCTCTATTGATGTTCATATTTTGTATGCTATTCTTTTTCTCAAGCAGTTGTTCCTTCGGTCCGGCCAATAATAATAGCATTGCGGAAGATATAGAATTAAGATATGAAAAGGAGCTGCTCCATGAATCATTAGTGAAGAATCTTAGCGATGTTAATGATGATAATAAGGAAGAGAAGAATAATGTCAGCAGACTGCTGCTTGCTGCGGTTGGGGATATTATGGTACACAGCCCGCAGCTCTCGAGCGCTTACGACCATCATAAGGGGATTTACAACTTTCACGAGTGCTTTAGCGATATCGCTTCCCATTTGCAAAAAGCTGATTTTGTAGTGGGAAATTTTGAAACTACCCTGGCCGGTGCTGAAAAGGGCTATAGTGGCTATCCCCTTTTTAATTCTCCGGCAGAACTGGCTGCTGCTTTAAAAGACAACGGTTTTGATTTGCTGTTTACTGCAAATAACCATTCCATGGACAGCGGTGCGGATGGAGTGATAAAGACAATTGATAATCTCAAAGCTGCAGGGCTGAATTATGTCGGTACTGCGCGCAGCCAGGAGGAAAAAGAAAGAGGTTTTATCTTCTTTAAAAATGACATTAAGATTATATTTTATGCCTATACATACGGGACAAACGGAATTCCCCTGCCGTCAGGCCGGGATTATCTGGTATCGCTAATTGATGAGGAGCGAATTAAAAGCGATGTTTATCGGGCCAAAAATACCGAAGAAGCGGATTTGGTTGTCGTGAGTATGCACTGGGGAAACGAGTATGAGCGCCTGCCTGCTGAAGGGCAGAGGGAACTGGCTGAGAGGTTGATTGATTCCGGAGTTGATGTTGTTATCGGAACTCATCCTCATGTTATCCAACCAGCGGAGATCATAAAAACTGAAAACTCCCAAGGACTTGTTTTATATTCGCTGGGTAATTTTATCTCCAACCAGCGATGGCGTTATTCCGATGCGGGTATTATCCTATATCTTCAGCTAACAAAAAATCATCAGTTAAATGAAGTAGAGGTAGCAATTCAGGATATTACTCCTACCTGGGTCCATAAATATCTGGAAAATGGAAGATGGAAATTCAAGGTCCTGCCTGTTGAGGATACTATATTAGAAGAGACATTAAATGCGGGAAGCGCTGAAGAAGATGATCGGTTTTTCCCCGAAGAAAGCAATCTTTCACCTGACAAAAAGTTCTCTCCCGAGGATCACAAACGTTTGGAGGAGGTTCTTTGGGAGACAGAGGACATATTCTGGCGTTACCTGCAATAAAAGGCCGGTTTGCGACAACGATGCGACAGGGAGAACCGTCCCCGCTGTCGCAGTCCCCGCTGTCGCACTCCATTGGGATAACATAGACATCACCACTTCCATTGCTTTTCCTTTTTGTTTTTGTTATACTTACTAACACAGGCGAGGGAATGGTGAGGGGAAGAGAATGCTGAGATTTACAGTCCGGTCCCACCCGGGTTGCATTCGTGATAAAAACGAAGACTGCTTTTTTATACCTCCTGAATTCGGACCGTTCATTTTTGCTGTTGCTGATGGTATGGGGGGACATGCTGCTGGTGAAGTGGCAAGTTCGCTATCTATTGACACTTTAGAAAAAAATATCTCCAAGTATTCAGAAAAATTGCTGCATTATAACCTCACCGAAATGAAAGTTTTTTTAGAGGAAATTATCTTTGAAGCAAATAAAGAGATTCTCAATATACAGAATCAATTAGCTGATTTAAAAGGAATGGGCACTACTTTTACTGTGGCCGTTTTTTTTCATCAGGAGTTGCTGGTCGGTCATATTGGTGACAGCCAGGCTTACCTTTTTAATAACTCAGGGTATGTTCAGATTACCGAAGATCATTCCCTGGTAACGGAGCTGCTGAAGAACGGAGAAATTGGGCCTGATGAAGTATACGATCACCCGCAGCGTCATTTGCTTACCAGGGCGTTGGGGACATCTCCGTCTTTAGTTGTTGATTTTTATACAAAAAGTATAAAATCCGGCGACTGTATATTACTATGTACGGATGGATTAACAAGCGTGCTCCGGCCTGCTGAAATAGGGGAAATACTCTTACAATATAATTGCCTGGAGGGCGACCGTCTGGAAAAGGCAGCCGACAAGCTTTTAAACAAAGCCAACGAGCTCGGCGGTCCCGACAATATTACTTTTGAATTAATATGTTATGCATAAGTTAAAGGGTGAAAATATTGTGCAAAAGATGCCCGGAATGCTTTTGGGAAATCGTTATAAAATAATTGAAAATATCGGCGAAGGCGGAATGGCCAGGGTGTACAGGGGGGTGGATACGAAATTAAACCGCCCCGTAGCTGTTAAGATACTTTACGAGCAATTTGCCGGTGACCCTGATTTTTTACGCCGGTTCAAACAGGAGGCTAAAGCGGCGGCCAAGCTTTCCCACCCTTCAATTGTGAACGTCTATGATGAAGGAGAGGAAGGCAATATCCATTATATTATTATGGAGTACGTGGATGGTTTTACCCTGAAGAATATTATCCAACGGGACGGACAACTGAAACCAACTGAGGCGGCGCAGATCGTATTACAGATATGTGATGCTCTGGCCCATGCTCATGGTCAAAAGATAATCCACCGGGATATTAAACCGCAAAATATTATTATAACCTCTGAAGGCAGGGTAAAGGTTACCGATTTTGGCATAGCAAGAGCTGCCGTAGATGCAACGATAACATATGGAAAGTCACTTCTTGGTTCAGTTCATTATTCTTCTCCGGAGCAAGCCCGGGGGCACTATGCTGATCCAAGGTCTGATATCTATTCTCTGGGAGTTGTTTTTTATGAGTTGCTGACGGGTGCAGTTCCTTTCTCCGGAGAGAGCCCTATCTCTATAGCCTTAAAGCATTTGCAGGAGGATATCGTTCCCCCCGGGAAACTGGTTGAGGGTCTGCCTCCGGAGCTGGAAAATATCGTCATGAAGGCCATGCTCAAGGATCATAATCTGCGTTATGCAAGTGCGGCGCAGTTCAGGGATGAACTGGAGGAATGGTTAAAAGGCGAAAATGAGGTAAACTATGTAAACAATTCTTTGGTCAAGCGCTTGCAGTCATATGCATTGTACAAGGAGCATCAGGGCCTCAATGATACAACTCCCGAGGAGCCGGAAGAAATTATGTTAAAGAAAAAGAGGCCTTCAAAGAAGAAGTTTTCATATAAGAAAATAATTATCTATACCGGTTTGTTTCTCTTGCTATTCGCGGTTGTTTTTATTGGTTACAGATTTATTTATAACTTTCTGCATGTGCCGGAAGTCCCCATGCCCGATTTAAAAGGTAAAAGCTTGGTGGAAGCGGAAGAAGAGCTCGATTCTTTAGGGCTCAGTTACAGGGTTGCCAGGGAGGAATATAACGATACTGTACCTAAGGATCACATTATTTCACAGGAACCTCCCGCAGAAAGAAGTGTTAAACAGGAGAGAGAAATTGAGCTTGTATTAAGTCTAGGGCCGGATTTAGTGGAAGTCCCGTATTTAGTCGGCAGTACACAGCTGGAAGCACGTTTGATGTTGAGCGATCTGGGTTTGAATATGAAGGTTGATCGGGAATACAACGATGAGATCGCCCCCGACTATGTGATCAGACAGGATCCCGGTAAAGATTTTCAATTAGCCAGGGGAGAGGAAGTCCGGGTCGTGCTAAGCGATGGCAAGCAGCCTTTTTCGATGCGCAGTTTCCGGGATTGGGAACTGGAAGATGTACAGGAATGGCTAAACCTCTACGGACTTGTTTTACGCGAAGTAAAAGAAGAATATTCGGACGAGGTTCCGGAGGGGCGGGTAATATCACAGTTTCCCGCAAGCGGCGAAATGGTCCAGGCGGGGGACTCCGTTGAACTTGTTATTAGCGAGGGGATAGATCCCGATTCATATAAAACATATACTTTTGAAATTGATCCCCTGGTTTCCCGGGGGCAGGTGATCAAGGTATACGTCGAGGATGTAGAGGGGACAAAAACAGTATTCGAGGGAACATATCAGGGAGAGCTGATCACTGCTGAGGGGGTTGGAACGGGGCAGGTTGTCTTGATGGAGCTGAGGGACAATGAATATCACGCCATAGATGTCTTATTTTTTCCCTGAAAATCATGAACTTTATCATAAGGGGGGGTACTGCTGCAGGGACGTTTGGTAAAAGCAAAGGGTGGGTTTTACTTTGTGGGGGATACGTGCGGGGCTGTTTTACGCTGCCGTGCCAGGATGAAAATAAAAGAATCCGGAATCAACTTGCTGGCCGGGGATCTGGTTGAGGTAAATGTCTCTGACGGAGTAATTGAAAAAGTATATCCCAGAAAAAACAGTATTATCAGGCCTCCGGTTGCCAATATAGATCAGGTTGTTATTTTAATGTCGGTAAGTAAACCACCCATTGACCTGGTTCTTCTCGATCGCCTTCTTATTTCGGTAGAATCATTAAAGATCGATGTAATTCTGTGCCTGAACAAAATGGATTTAATTAATGATCTACAAAAAGAGAGGGCCGAGGAAATCAGGGAAACTTACGAAAACTGCGGGTACAGGATTTTTTATACCAGCGCGGTAACAGGCCAGGGTGTACATCAGCTGGAAACATTTCTAAAGAACAAAGTAAATGTCTTTGCCGGGCCCTCAGGTGTGGGAAAATCCACTTTAATCAATAGAATAAAGCCGGGATTGCAGTTAAAGTCCGCCCCTGTAAGTTTAAAAACTGAAAGAGGGCGCCATACGACGCGTCATGTAGAGTTGCTGATGATCGAGAAAGCTACTTTTATAGTTGATACCCCGGGTTTTCAAAAACTGGACCTGAAGGGTTTTTCTTCAAGGGAGCTTTCTTCTTGTTTTCCGGAGATAATATCGTTTGCCGGCTCATGCCGTTTCACAGGTTGTATGCATAGGGCGGAGCCGGATTGCAGGGTTAAGGAAGCGGTTCAAAGGGGAAAGATAGCGCCCTGGAGATATAACCATTACCTTATGTTTCTACAAGAGATTCAGCAAGCGGAAAAAAAATTTTAGTACAAGGAGACTACCAGTTATGGTTAGGGTTGCGCCTTCAGTTCTTTCGGCAGATTTTTCATGCCTGCTGGAGGAAGTACAACGTATGGAGCAGTCAGGAGCCGACTGGCTTCATCTGGATATAATGGACGGTCATTTTGTCCCCAATATTACCATGGGTCCGCTAGTGGTTGGGGCACTGAAAGGCCGGGTGGATCTTTTTTTCGATGTTCATCTGATGGTTTCGAACCCGCAGTTATTTTTAGCAGATTTTTTCCAGGCCGGTGCCGAAATGCTCACTGTGCACGCTGAAGCCTGTACCCATCTGCACAGAGTCGTCCAGGAAATTAAAAAATTAGGCTGTAAGGCGGGTGTGGCGGTAAACCCCGCAACGCCTCTTAACTGTTTGGATTATATTCTGGAAGAACTCGATCTTGTTCTAATTATGTCCGTCAACCCCGGTTTTGGCGGGCAGGAGTTTATCCCTGGAGTATTGCCAAAAATCAGTGCGCTCGCCGAAGAAAAGGCCAAACGCGGGCTTTCTCTGGAAATTGAGGTTGATGGCGGTATTAATGAAAATACGGCATTCCAGGTACTAAGTGCCGGAGCGGATATTCTGGTTGCCGGATCTGCCCTTTTTGGTGCTTCCAATCCTTCAAAACTGATCAATGCTTTTAAGATGTTCCCAGTGAAGAAAAAGAGAGTTTAAGAAGGAGAAAGAAAGTTTAAGAACGATTCTCTTTATGTTATAATTATAATATACTAAAGACTTTTTAAGAGGTGATGAAACTGGAACCGGATGAACGATATATGTGGATGGCTCTCGATCTTGCCCGCCGGGGTTGGGGGAAAACCAATCCTAATCCTCTGGTAGGAGCGGTACTGGTTAAAGGCGGTGAGGTTGTTGGTACGGGTTTCCACGAAAAGGCGGGAGAAAAGCACGCTGAAGTCCTAGCTTTAGAAGAAGCAGGTGAAAGGGCCAAGGGTTCCAAATTATATGTTAACCTTGAGCCCTGTTCGCATTTTGGCCGGACACCACCCTGTGTTGAAGCGATTATCAAGGCCGGAGTGCGTAAAGTAGTTGTAGCGTGCATTGACCCCAATCCGCTTATTGCCGGGAATGGAATTCGCAGGCTTCAGGAGGCCGGTGTAAAAATAAAAACAGGTGTCCTGAAAGAAAAAGCAAAGCGCCTCAATGAAGTTTTTTTTAAATATATTACCACAAAAATGCCCTTTGTAATTGTAAAAACGGCGATGACGATGGATGGCAAAATAGCTACGGTTACGGGAAAATCGCGCTGGATAAGCGGCGAAAAGTCTCGTAAGCTGGTACACCGGATCCGTTCAATATCGGACGGTATCATGGTTGGGATAGATACGGTATTAAAGGATGATCCGCTTCTTACAGTACGATTGGATGATGGCGGCGGCCATAACCCTGTTCGAATTATTGTCGACAGCAAAGGAAGGCTTCCTTTAGATTCAAAAATTGTCCAAACCGCTTTTCAGATCAAAACGATCCTCGCTACTACAGAGCTTGCTCCCCGCGATAAGCTTGAAGCTTTGCGTTCTTACGGCATTGAAGTTTTTATTATACCCTCCCGTGCCGGTCAGGTTGATCTGCATGAATTAATGCTTTCTCTGGGGAGGAAAGAAATCAGCAGCCTTCTGGTTGAAGGGGGCGGAACTTTGAATTACTCCCTGCTTCAAGAGAACCTTATAGATAAAGTCTACTTCTTTGTGGCTCCTTTGCTTTTAGGGGGAGTTGCCGCTCCGACTCCGCTGGGGGGTGCCGGTGTTCACGAGATTGATGATTCCTGGGTAGTCAATGGCATGGAAATAAAGCAGCTGGATAAGGATCTTTTGATAATCGGTTACCCTGCGAGGAGGGAAAAGAATGTTCACAGGGATAGTGGAAGAGCTGGGAGAAATATTGGGTCGGCAACATTATAAAGATAGTATTGCGCTAATCATAAAAGGGAAAAACGTTCTGGATGATCTTCAAGAGGGAGATAGTATTGCGGTAAACGGTGTTTGCCTTACGGTAGCCCAAATTTCGACTACAGCTTTTTATGCGGATGTTATGCCCGAAACCCTGCGTAAAACAAATTTATATGAACTAAAGACAGGTGAGAAGGTTAATCTAGAAAGGGCCTTACCGGTTGGAGGACGTCTGGGAGGGCATTTTGTAAGCGGGCACATAGATGGAACCGGAACAATTATCGGGGAAAAAAGAGAGGGCAATGCACAGATTAAGCGTATCAGCGCCGGGAACCCGATAATTCGTTACCTGGTAGAGAAGGGATCTGTTGCGGTGGATGGTGTTAGCTTGACGGTTGTAGATGTGGATCAGAATTCCTTTAGCGTATCGCTTATTCCTCATACGGCGAAGCATACGACTCTGGGTTATAAAAAAAGCGGTGCTAAGGTTAACCTGGAAGCAGATATTCTCGGGAAATATGTTGAAAAGATCTTATTAAACCCCGCTGCAAACCCCATTGCCGGGGATGGTTTTGCAGAAAAAGAAACAGAGGGCGTTACATTAAGCCTGTTAGTAAAAAAAGGCTTCCTGTAATAGCTTGAGGAGGTTGGGACTGTTGGAAATAAAATTTAATACTGTCGAAGAAGCTATTGAAGATATTAAACAGGGTAAAATGGTGATCGTGGTAGACGATGAGGACAGGGAAAATGAAGGAGATCTGGTGATGGCGGCTGAAATGGTTACACCGGAAGCAATCAATTTTATGATCCGCTATGGACGCGGGTTAGTATGTGTACCTCTTACAGCACAGCGCATTGAGGAAATAGATCTTCCGCCCATGGTTACTCATAATACCGACAGCCACGATACTGCCTTTACCGTATCGGTTGATGCCAGGAATACAACTACCGGCATCTCAGCCTTCGAAAGGGCTTTAACAGTAAAAAAATTAATCGCTCCGGAGGCTGTTCCCTTTGATTTTACCCGTCCGGGCCATATTTTCCCTCTGCGGGCTAAAGAGGGCGGGGTGTTGCGCAGGACAGGGCATACTGAAGCAGCGCTTGATTTGGCAAGGCTGGCAGGTCTTTATCCGGCGGGCGTTATCTGTGAGATTGTGAATGAAGACGGTACAATGGCGCGTGTTCCGCAATTGATGGAGTATGCGCATGAACACAAAATGTCGATTATTACCATAGCCGATTTAATTCAATACCGCATGAAAAAAGAAAAGCTGGTCTGGAAGGCGGCGGAAACTATCCTCCCGACTGCTTTTGCTGATTTTAGGCTGATTGCTTATGATAACTCAGTTGATCAGAAAACCCATATAGCCCTTGTTAAGGGGGAGATTGCCAGGGATAAACCTGTGCTGGTAAGAGTTCATTCAGAGTGTTTTACCGGCGATGTCCTTGGTTCCCTGCGCTGTGATTGCGGCAGGCAGCTTTCTCAAGCCATGAAGCAGATCGGCGAAGAGGGCTGTGGTGTGCTGGTCTATATGCGCCAGGAAGGGCGCGGTATTGGGCTGGTGAACAAAATAAAAGCTTATCAGCTTCAGGATTACGGCAGGGATACCGTGGAGGCGAATGAGGAACTTGGATTTCCTCCTGATCTGCGGGACTATGGCGTTGGCGCACAGATACTTGTTGACCTGGGTGTTGGCAAGATGCGTCTTCTTACAAATAATCCAAGAAAAATTAAAGGGTTGGAAGGTTACGGGCTAACGATTGTAGAAAGGGTATCGATAGAGGTGCCCCCAGGGAAGTATAACAGCTTTTATTTACAAACTAAAAGGGATAAAATGGGGCATTTTTTAAATGCCGAGGCTGGTGAACAGAGCTAAAAGGTGGTGTAAAAATGGTTAGACAATTAGAAGGTCATCTTAATGCTAAAGGTTTCCGATTTGGTTTGGTTGTGAGCCGCTTTAACGAATTTATATCCGGAAAACTTCTTACCGGTGCATTGGACGCTTTAAAGAGGCATGATGCTAAGGATGAGGATATTGAAATATTGTGGGTTCCCGGTGCCTTTGAAATTCCGCTTATAGCAAAGAAAATGGCCGTGAGCAAACGTTATGATGCTGTTATCTGCCTTGGAGCGGTAATAAGGGGCAGTACCCCCCATTTTGAATATGTTGCAGCCGAAGTGTCCAAAGGAATCGCGCTGGTGGGATTGGAAACCGAAATACCGGTTATGTTCGGTATAATAACAAGCGATACACTGGAACAGGCAATTGACCGGGCCGGTTCAAAAGCAGGCAATAAGGGCTGGGATGCAGCTCTTGGAGCGATTGAGATGGTAAACCTTATCAAAGGTTTCGAAATGTGAGGTTCCGGGATGGGAGAAAAAGAAAAAACCAGGGGCAAATTTTTGATTTTGGACGGCCATAGCCTCGCTTACAGGGCTTTTTTTGCCCTGCCCCTTGAATTGCAGACAAAAAAGGGCCTGCATACAAATGTAGTTCTCGGTTTTACGAGAATGCTCCTGCGGATGCTGCAAGACGAATCACCTGATTACCTTATAGTAACTTTTGATTATCCCGCCCCTACCTTCCGCCATCAGGCTTACAGCCAGTATAAGGCTACAAGGGAGAAAACTCCCGGGGAAATGACGGAGCAGATGCCGCTGGTCAAGGAGATACTCCAGGCTTTTAAGATCAGCTTTATTGAGCTTGAGGGATATGAGGCTGATGATCTTATCGGGACGTTTGCCGTAAAAGGGGAAGAGGCCGGCCTGGATACCTTTATTGTAACCGCTGATGCGGATGCCTACCAGCTGCTTTCCCCAAAGGTGAAGGTGTTAATTACAAGGAAGGGCATCAGCCAACTGGAGATTTTTAGTATAGAGAGTCTGCAGGAAAAATACGGCCTTACTCCCGGGCAATGGATAGATTTTAAGGCCTTAAAAGGGGATAGCTCGGATAATATTCCCGGGGTCCCCGGGATTGGCGAAAAAAGGGCTATGCAGTTGTTAAAGGAATACGGGTCGCTGGATGAAGTGCTCAGACATGTTAACGATATTCCTGGAAAAGTCGGCAAAAGTCTTTCCGCTTATACCCGGCAGGCCTTAGTCAGCAAGGATCTGGTAACGATCCAAAAAGATGTTCCGCTGGACCTGGGAATTGAAGCCTGCCGCTTACAAACACCCGACTGGCAAAATCTGTACAAGATATTCCGTGCACTGGAATTCAATAATATTATTGACAAAATACCGGAGCTGGCAAAGCTAAAAGGCGGATCCGCGGCTAAAGCAGAGGCTAATGATGATGGAGCGGGCTGTTTTCAACAGGCTGCTCTCTGGGTTGAAAATGGAAATGGCGATTTTGTTAAGCACTCAGGGGAAAAACAGCAGTCCGGCAGGCCGGAAAGGCCGGATAATGCAGATGATCGCCAGGCTGCAGATGCAGATGCAGATGTAGCAGCAGATGTAAAGGAAAAGCCCGGAGACAAAGGCTATAGCTTGCTGCAGGTCAAAGATATGGGGGATTTACAACAGTTGATCAAGAAATTGAAAGAAGTCCATACGGTAACTTTTCTTCCAGATACTCTATCTCCACGAGAAAACGATTCTTTTCCGGGCCTGTTCTGTGCCGCGGAGGGGAAAGAGATCTATTATATCCCCTTGAATGAGCAAGAAAGGATGCCCTCCGGAGAGGTTTTAGGTTTACTGAAGCCGGTTTTTGAGAATCCCGAACAGCTTCTGTTGGTTCACGATTTAAAACTGCTGCTGAAATACCTTATGGGAAATGGTATTAATCTTAAGTGTGCTCTTTTCGATACCTTGCTGGCCTCTTATCTGCTTGAACCCGAGCGGCCTGCTTATCCTCTTTCCCTTCTGTATGAAGAATATGAGGGGCTTTCGCTGCCCGAGCCGGAAAAAGGTGTGGGGGAAGAGCAGGCAAGAAAAGAAAGGCTTCATTTTTTAGCTCTCTGTACCCTTAAACTTATTGACCTGCAGGAGACCCTTTTAGCGGGGTTGGAAGCCAGGAAGTTAAAAGGGCTTTACTTTAAACTGGAGCTTCCGCTGGTTCGCGTCCTGGCAAAAATGGAGTTAAGGGGAATTGACGTAAGGAAGGACGTGCTGGAAGAGCTGGCTTGCGGGATGGAAAAGAGTATGGCTGAACTTGAAAAAGAGATTATGGAACTGGCCGGGATGGAGTTTAATCTAAATTCCCCGAGGCAATTGAGCAACGTTCTTTTCGAGCATTTGAAACTGCCCGTGATTCGCCGCATTAAAACAGGTTATTCAACTGATGCCCGAGTTTTGCAGGAGCTTTCCGTTTATCATCCTGTGGTTGAAAAAATATTGGAGTACCGTATGTTATCCAAATTAAAGACCACTTACCTGGAGGGGTTAAAGCCCCTGATCAGCCCCGCGGGGAAAATCCATACTACATTCAACCAGACCGTTACGGCAACCGGCAGGTTGAGCAGTAAGGATCCTAATTTACAGAACATTCCTGTTCGCCTCGAGGAGGGGAGGCGCTTGCGCAACGCCTTTACCCCTTCTCATGCCGACAACTTACTGCTAGCAGCTGATTATTCGCAGATTGAACTGCGTATTATGGCCCATCTCTCTCAGGATACCGGTTTACTTGATGCCTTTCGAAAGGACCAGGATATCCATACCAGAACCGCCGCAGAGGTGTTCAATGTATCCCTTGCAGAGGTTACTTCCAAAATGCGCAGCAGTGCAAAGGCAGTAAACTTTGGGATTATTTACGGTATTAGCGACTACGGTCTCTCCCAGGGCCTTCATATTTCCAGGGCTGAAGCGGGAAAATATATAAAGAGCTACTTTGAACGTTATCCCGGTGTTAAAAACTATGCCGAGGAATGTATTCATGAGGCCAGGGAAAAGGGATACGTTACTACAGTAATGAACAGAAGGCGTTATCTGAAGGATATTAATCACCGGAATTATGCACGCAGGAGTTTTGCTGAGCGCATGGCCCGCAACACCCCCATACAGGGTTCTGCGGCGGATATTATTAAGGCTGCGATGATCTCGATCGATTGCTTTCTGGAGGAAAGAGGTTTTCAGGCGGCAATGCTGCTTCAGGTTCATGACGAATTGATTTTCGATATCCCGCGCCACGAATTGGATGAGGTTTCAGTAAAGGTGAAAAGCTTGATGGAGAGTGTTTTGCCTCTTTCTGTGCCGCTGAAGGTGGATTTGAGGGTTGGATGTGACTGGTATCATTTAGAACCTGTTTCAGGAGGCTAGTTAACAGTGCCGGAACTGCCGGAAGTTGAATGCATAGTCAGGGATTTAAAAGAATACGTCAGAGGGAAAAAAATTATCGGTGTTTTCTTTACCTATTACAAAATGCTTCAGGATATAAGCCCTGAAGCATTTGACGGAGAAATCCGGGGGGAAGTAATCCGTGATATTAAGAGAAGGGGTAAGTATATACTCTTTTTTTTAAGCAATGATAAAATTTTAGAGGTTCACCTGCGCATGACCGGCCGCCTGCATTATTATTCCAGTCCCGTCGATCCGGAGAAGTATACAGGGGCTGTCTTTTATTTTGAGGGCGGAGATGAACTGCATTATCTGGATATCCGCAAATTCGGCACTTTTCGAGTCTATGAGAAACAGGTGCTCTTTAAGTCAAAGCCCTACCTCCAGGGGCTTGATCCCCTGCTGGACAATTTTTCACTGGATTCGTTTTCGGAAATGCTCAAAAGAAACCCGGGAAGAATGATTAAGGCATTCTTGCTGGATCAGAAATATATTGCGGGTATGGGGAATATCTATACCGATGAAACGCTTTTCAGGGCGGGCATAGATCCCGAGAGAAAGGTTAAAAGCCTGTCGTTGGAGGAGATTGACCGTCTTTTTGTATCCTTATTGAGCACATTAAAGGAAGGAATTGACTGCAGGGGTACCAGTACCTCCGATTACAGAGATATCTGGGGTCAGAAGGGGGAATTCCAGCAAAGGTTAAAGGTCTACCGCAGGAAAGGCTCCAACTGCTTACAGTGCGGCGGCGCGATCCAGCGCAAGGTGGTTGCCGGCCGTGGTACTTATTTTTGTCCTGTATGCCAGCCTCTTTAATGAGGAAGAAGGTGGGAATATGCATGTAATAGGTTTGACGGGCGGAATAGCATGCGGTAAATCCACAGTTGCTGGAATGCTGGTTCAAAAAGGAGCCATATTGGTTGATGCGGACCAGCTCTCCAGAGAGGCCGTCGAACCGGGAAATCAAGCCTGGAAGGAGATTATTCAATGGCTTGGAGATGTTATTGTCGAGGGAGACGGTTCTTTAGACCGTAAAAAAATTGCTTCCATAGTTTTTTATGACGAGAAATCCCTTGCAAAATTAAACAGCATCATCCATCCCCGGGTTTTAGATCTTTTTTATCTGAGAAGCAGCGAATTGAAGAAAGAGTTCCCCGGCAGGCTTCTGATCTGGGATATTCCGCTTTTGTTCGAAACCGGATACGATAAAAGAGTTGATTTTGTTGTTGTGGTGGCCTCCCCGGAAGAGGTTCAGATACAAAGATTGTTGGCAAGGGATGGGCTGCCCCGGGAAGAGGCGCTAAGGCGCATACGTTCCCAGATGGAGCTAAGGAAAAAAATTGAAAAAGCTGATTTTGTTATTTGTAATAACGGGACAGAGGAATTGTTGAAAGAAAAGGTGGATTTGTTGTGGGAAAAGATACAGGCAATTTGCGGATAAGAGGTGCTGTTTCTGTTTCAAAGTAAGAAAATCCACAGGTGTTTATACTTACTGCTTTTTATCTTATCTGTTTATCTTTTTATTACGCAGTCTGATTATCTGGCAAGATATTATTATCCATTTCCCTACCGTGAAATTATTATCGGCGAGGCGCAAAAAAATAAAATTGAACCTTTGCTGATAGCGGCCATTGTTAGGGTAGAGAGCAGTTTTAACGTAGATGCCAAATCACCTAAAGGGGCGGCAGGGTTAATGCAGGTAATGCCGGAAACGGGATTCTGGGCGGCGGAACAGATGAAAATGGAATCCTTTTCACAGGAGCATCTTTTTGATCCCCGCATCAATATTGCTATCGGCACATGGTATCTGGCAGGGCTTTTTCATCAATATGACGGCAACTTATATGCCGCCCTGGCAGCGTATAACGGCGGCAGAGGGCATGTCAGCCGCTGGTTACGGGAAGGAGTCTGGGATGGTACCCGGGAGAGGCTTAAGGACATACCATTCCCTGAAACGTACAATTTTATCTTAAAGGTAGAGAGAACATACAGACAGTATAAGCGTATCTATTAGCGCTTTATTGCAATGACTTGATGAGCGCTATTTCGTCACAGTTGGGGAATTTAGGGCAATTTATGCATTCTGTCCATACCTTTTGCGGCAATTGGTCTTTTCCAATGCGCGCAAATCCGCTTTTTTCAAAAAAGGCGGGCTGATAAGTTAAGGCAAACACTTTTTCTATGCCGAGCTCTCTGCTTTCTTGAAGGAGGATATCTACAAGCGCCAGGCCAAGGCCGTTATTAATAAACCGGGGAGCAATGGCCAACGAGCAGATTTCCGACAGATCCTTCCATAATATATGCAATCCACCCACTCCGATAATCGCGTTATTATTTTCAATAAGAGTATAATCCCTGATTTTTTGGTATAATGAGGGAAGGGTGCGGTTAAGCATAAGCCCCTGATCGGCATACGCATTAATTAACGCGGCAATCTGTTCAACATCAGACATTTTTGCTTTTCTGAAAATCATCTGTTTGACCACCTTTCTTTAAAAAATATTTTAACTCACATTTAAGTAATTGAACAGTGGCCTTTTGAAGTGAAACAAATTGTTGGAGTATTTGCATGAAGAAATTAAAGGAATATATTGGGAAAAGGAACTTCTTAAATACTCCGGAGCCTTCTCCGGACTCCGCAGGGGAGACTGAAGCAGAGGAAGCCGGTCGTTTTGTTGTACAGGAACATCATGCCCGCAGGCTTCACTGGGATTTTCGCCTGGAGACGGGCGGGGTATTAAAAAGCTGGGCATTACCCAAAGGGCTTCCGCGTGAAAACGGGGAGCGCAGGCTGGCGGTAGAGGTAGAAGATCACCCTCTGGAATATTTAAATTTTCAGGGTACTATTCCTGAAGGAAATTACGGGGCAGGGAAGGTTATTATCTGGGACAGGGGCAGGTATGCTTTACTTGAAAAAACAGCGCGGAAAATCAAGGTTATATTGCTTGGTGAGCTTATCCGGGGAGCTTACGTTCTAATAAAAACGGGAAAAAAGGACAACCATTGGTTGATGATTAAATATCAATAAGCGCTTAGATCAAAAGAGTTAGAGCTACTTTTAAAAAATACGGGAGGGTAATAATTCATGCAAGAAGAGATATCTTTTCATGAGGGTAAAACTAAATTGCAGATTATCATGGGTGATATAACAGGCCAGGACACAGAGGCGATTGTTAACGCCGCCAACAAGAGACTGGCCCCCGGCGGCGGCGTTGCGGGAGCTATCCACCGCGCAGCGGGGCCGGGGTTATGGGAAGAATGCAAAAAATTGGGCGGATGTGAAACAGGAGAGGCGAAGATCTCGGGCGGTTACCGGCTCAAAGCAAAATATGTTATCCATACTGTGGGCCCTGTCTATAATCATACATCTCAAAATGCAAGGGATCTTGAAAATTGTTATCTAAACAGCCTTAATCTGGCCCAAAAGCAAGGGATTAGGAGCGTGGCATTTCCCGCTATCAGTACGGGTATCTTCGGTTATCCTCTCGAAGACGCCGCTGATATTTCTTTACGTACTGTAATAAAATATATTCAAGAGAATGACCTCCCGGAAACCGTTCGTTTTGTCCTTTTCGGTAAACAAGATTACGAGGTCTTTAAAAAAACCTTGCAAAAGATTACGGCTGCAAAATGAATACAGATAAGCAAATTGCTCTTTCACCTTATTTAGAGTTGATTGGTGTAAAGCTGGAAGAAGTAAAATACCCCCAGGCCAGATTGAGCCTGCAGTGGAGAAAAGATCTGGTTAATCCGATGGGTACCCTTCATGGAGGGGTAATTTCCTCAATGGTGGATGCTGTTCTGGGCTGTGTCTTATTGAGCAAAAAGGAAGTAAAGGGTATAGCGACATTGGAATTGAAGGTAAATTATCTCAACCCGGTAACCGGCGGTACAGTCGTAGCAGAAGGAGAGATAATCCACAGAAAAGGCCTTATGGCTTTTGGACAGGCATTTATCTATTGTGAGAAAAAGCTTATCGCTGTTGGCAGCAATACAAACAAGCTTACACTTGTGAAAGGAGAAACCCTTTCCTAGAGTGTCTGAAACTTGCTTTTATGTAGTTCATTAAGCTATAATTGTTTGGGACAGCGGATTTTTTTGTGGTATGTGTGGTATGTATTAAATAAAGGTGTGGTTTTATGAAAATTACTTTTTATGATAAACTATTTATTGCTATTATTTTAGCTTTCAGCGCTGCAGGTTTTATTTTTAATTTCAGTTTAGGTGCTGAAATGAAACCAGAGTATATAACGGTTCATGTAAATAACAAGCTGGTGATGGAGTTTTCAACAAATGCCGGTACGGAGCGGAGAGTTTCTTTCCCTTTCGGTGATCATCAAGAACATACCGCTACCATTGAGATAAGCGGTGGGAAAGTTCGTATGCTTCCCCTGGATGAAGAACTTTGTCCTCGCGGCATTTGTTCTCATACCGGATGGATCAGCAGTAATTACCAGAGTATTGTATGTGTTCCCAACCGTATTATCATTGCCTTTAGCGATCAAAAGCTTGAAGGAGTGGATGGGGTTACGTATTAGCCGTTGTGCCCCAAATTTGCAAAACCCCTTTAATTTCTTGACAAAAAAGTTTGGGCTCATATATAATTAGGCTTAGTTTTAAGAGGTGAAACTTATTTATGAAGCTGTATGTCCCCGATCTCAGGAAGGAAGAGGGAAAATTTGTCACCTGCAGCAGCACTCTAATGCTAAATATTGGCGGCAATGAAGAAGACCCGGTGCTGAAAATTGACCTCCTGGCCGCTTATGTTGCAAAAATGATCTTAATCAAAGGACACTGGGAGGCAGAGATACAAGGTGAGTGCAGCCGCTGCCTGGAAGGGTGTAAATATCCAATGAAGGAAAGCTTTTATGAAGAATTTAAGCAGCTGAGCTTAATTAATGAACCTTCAGAACGGGATAGCGGGAACGCTCCGGAGGCAGGGGAGTTGTTTGTTTTCAGGGGAGATACGCTTGATTTAAATGAGTATTTCCGGCAGTCGTTTCTTATGTCCCAGCCTTTAAAAATCCTCTGCCGGAGCCAGTGCAAAGGCCTTTGCCCTGTTTGTGGGATAAACTTAAATTATCAGCAGTGCAATTGTCTGGAGGATAACCTTGATCCCCGCTGGGAGCTTTTACAAAAGCTTAAAGAAAAACAATGATTTAAGCTGGAAAAAATGATTAAGCTCGATAGCTAAAAATTATTATTCGTAGTTTGTAAGGATCATCGATGTCGCCAAAGATTATCTGGACTGTAAGAATTAAATTAATTGAGAGTAGAGCAAAGGAGGTGTTTTTTTTGGCAGTACCTGTGAGAAGAACGTCAAAAACAAGAAGGAATAAGCGCAGAGCCAACTGGAAACTGACTCTTCCGGGTTTTTCCGTATGCCCTCAATGCCACGAGGTTAAGATGGCGCATAGAATTTGTCCGAATTGTGGATATTACAAGGGCAAAGAGGTTGTAAAATAGTAACAAGATCGGAGCTATTACCTGGCTTAAGCCTCTGCAGGTTTAATCCGGGGTTTATTTTATTTAATAGAATATTTTTTGTATTTAGGAGATGGGATCTGTGTTGCGTGTAGCGGTCGATGCTATGGGAGGTGACTATGCACCCTCCGAGATAGTAAAGGGAGTTATCTCTGCTGTAAAGAGAACCGATGATTTGCAGATTTCTCTGGTTGGTTCTGCGGAGGCAATACAAAAAAGTATAGATATGGAAATAGATTCTTCTCGTATTGAAATTATAAATACTGAAGAAGTCATCGGCAATAATGAAGATCCCGGCCTGGCTATACGCTCTAAAAAGAAGTCTTCCATGGTTACAGCCATGCAATTGGTCCGTAACGGTGACGCAGATGCAGTAATGAGCGCAGGAAATACCGGAGCGCTGATGGCCGGGGGGTTGCTTTTTCTGGAGCGGTTAAACGGAATCAAACGGCCTGCACTAATGACGGTGATCCCCACATTTGAAGGGCAGGGGCAAGGTACGGTGGTACTGGATATTGGAGCAAATATGGATGCCAAACCTGAACACCTTTTGCATTATGCTTTAATGGGCAGGATTTATGCCCGGGAAGTACTTGGAAAAGAAAATCCCTCTGTCGCCCTCTTGAACGTTGGTACAGAAGAAAGTAAGGGCAACATGCAAGTAAAAAATGCATACCGTTTGATTAAAGCAAATGTTGCAGATTTCATCGGTAATGTTGAAGCAAAAGAGATATTCCACTGTGCGGCCGATGTCCTGGTGTGCGATGGTTTTGTGGGAAATGTATTATTAAAAACCATTGAGGGGTTTGCCAGGGATGTTTTTGGGCATCTGCGTAAAGAGATAAAAAATGATTTTAAGGCTCGTCTTGCTTCTCCCCTGTTTCGACCAATTTTTAATAGAATCAGTTCCAGTTTGGATGAATCTGAGCATGGAGGCAGCCTGTTGCTGGGCCTGAAAGGTGTTTGTTTCAAGTGCCACGGTTCCTCCAGGGAAAAGGCCATAACGCAGGCTTTAATAAAACAGGTTTATCCATTTGTGCATAACAGCGCTAATAAAAAAATTGAAGACGCACTAAGCGAAATTCTTAGTTGAAAGGGGGCATGGCATGCAATCCGAAAAGGCTGTCGGGATTGTATCAACGGGAAGGGCCTTGCCTGTGGGACGCTTAACAAATTTTGATCTTGAACATCTTGTTGAAACCAGCGATAAATGGATCCGGGAGAGGACGGGGATTGAGGAAAGACGTATACTTGGCCCCGGTGAGACAAACTCCGGGCTGTCGCTTGCTGCTTCTAAAATAGCCCTGGAAAGGGCCGGTTTGGAACCTCGTGATATCGATTTAATTCTTGTGGCAACGGTAACCCCGGACATGGTCTTCCCTTCAACAGCATGTTTGATTCAGTCTGAACTTAATGCCTGTAACGCGGCGGCGTTTGATCTTGCGGCGGGGTGTACAGGTTTTTTATATGGCTTAAGTGTTGCGGAACAGTTTATTAAAACCGGAGCGATGAAAAATATCCTCCTTGTCGGGGCTGATACTCTTTCCCCGGTTATCGATTGGCAGGATCGCAATACATGCGTGCTCTTCGGTGACGGTGCGGGAGCTGTAGTGATCAGGGAAGTGGAAGGGGATCGCGGGTTGCTTGTGAGCAAAATGTTCTCAGACGGCAGTAAGGCAGGTTTATTATATGTCCCTGCCGGTGGGAGCAGGGCTCCTGCCTCACTCAGGACTGTTGAGGAAAGAATGCATTATGTAAAAATGAACGGCCCAGAGATTTTTAAATTTGCAGTGACGGTTATGGTAGACTCCACAAAAAAAATACTGGACCTTTGCGGCAAAGAACTTGAAGACCTTGATTTTTTAATACCGCATCAGGCAAATGTGCGTATTATCAAGGCGGCATCTAAAAGGTTGCATTTAAAACCCGAACAGGTCCTGGTGAATATCCAGCGTTACGGGAATATATCTTCGGCGTCTATTCCCGTTGTTTTGGACGAAGCGGTAGAAGAAGGGAAAATAAAAACAGGCGATTTAATAGCCATGGTATCGTTTGGCGCTGGTCTGACCTGGGGCGCTGCTCTAATAAAATGGTAGCTGAGGAGGTAAAATATGGGTAAATGTGCTTTTCTTTTCCCCGGTCAGGGCGCGCAGTACGTGGGCATGGGTAAAGAAATGGCAGATAATTTTCCTGCTTCCAGGGCTGTTTTTGAGGAAGCTGATGAAATACTGGGATTTAAAATTAGTAATGTTATCTTCCGGGGAGAAAAAAAAGATTTAAAAAAAACGGAGATAACCCAACCGGCGGTTTTAACAACAAGCATTGCTATTTTAAAAGTATTAAGGGAAGAAGGTATAAATCCCGAAGGGCTGGCGGGTTTAAGCCTGGGAGAATACAGCGCTCTGGTATGCGCGGGTGTAATCAGTTTTTCTGATGCTCTTTTGATCGTTCAAAAAAGATCACGGTATATGCAGGAAGCTGTCCCTTTGGGAAAAGGGGGGATGGCCGCAATTCTTGGGCTGAGTTCCGAGGAAGTAAGAATACTGTGTGAGCAGAGCATGACCTTAGGGCATGTTGAGCCGGCAAATTATAACTGTCCAGGTCAGATTGTTATTGCAGGCCATATGCAGGCTGTTAAAGAAGTATGCCGGCTGGCAAAAGAGAAAAAGGCCAGAGCAGTTGTGCTTTCGGTCAGCGTACCTTTTCATTGCAGATTACTCTATACGATAAAAGATAAGATGTCGGCTTTACTTGAAAATGTGCCTTTTTATAGACCCTGTGCTCCCTTTGTATCAAACGTATCCGCCAATTATCTGTGGGATCCGGAAGAAATCCGGCAATCGCTCGTGGCACAGTCTTACAGCCCCGTTTACTGGGAAAACTCGATGCGGCTTTTCTTGAAAGACGGATACGATATTTTTATAGAAATCGGACCCGGACGTGTTCTAACAGGATTTATGAAAAAAATTTCTAAAGAAACCCGTGCTATTCATGTTGAGGATATACTGACCCTGAAGAAGCTCATAACACTCCTGCAGGAGGTGCAATCTTGACTTTGAAGGATAAGGTAGCTATAGTAACAGGGGGGTCAAGAGGAATAGGAAAAGCGATTGTTCTTGGTCTTGCCCGGGCAGGTGCGGCCGTGATAATTAATTATCAGGGAAATGAAGATGCCGCAAGGGATACTTTAGGAAAAGTTGAAGAGGCAGGCGGGAAAGGAATGGTTTACCGTGCGGACGTAAGACACCTGTCGGAATGTGAAAAAATGGTTAAAGCAACTCTTGATAATTTTGGAAGAATTGATATACTAATAAATAATGCCGGTATACGCAGGGATAAGATCCTGGCGTTAATGAAGGAGGAAGATTGGGAGGTGGTTCTGGATATCAACCTGAAAGGAGTATTTAATTGTTGTAAGGCTGTCTTAAGGCCACTCCTAAAACAAAAAGGAGGAGGTAAAATAATAAATATTGCTTCTGTCGCCGGCATGGTTGGAAACAGCGGACAATCTAATTATGCAGCAGCCAAAGCGGGAGTCATTGCCTTTACCAAGTCACTGGCAAAGGAACTTGGGAAAAGGGGGATAACGGTAAATGCTGTTGCGCCGGGTTTTATCGAAACGGATATGACTGAAGATCTGCCGGATCAATTAACAGAAATGATTCTTCCCAGGATATCTCTGGAGAGGTTTGGAAAACCTGAAGAGGTAGCAGAGGCAGTGTTGTTTTTAGCCCAAAATGCAAATTATACTACTGGTTCTGTAATCCTGGTTGACGGGGGTCTTATGCTATAATTCCTTTGATAGTATTATGTATACCCGGAGGGAGGTGAATTGGACGGTGGATATTTTTGCAAAGGTTAAAGCACTGATTTCCGAACAGCTCGATATAGATGAGAAACAGATTACTATGGAAACTACCTTTGAAGATATTGATGCCGACTCTCTGGATGTTGTAGAACTGGTTATGGCACTGGAGGAAGAGTTCGATCTGGAGATTGCCGATGAAGAGGTAGAGAAAATTCAAGCGGTCGGCGATGTTGTCGGTTACATAGAAAAGCATCTTTCTAAGTAAAATAATAGTTGAAGCCCTGCTTTTTTGCAGGGCTTCCAGATCATGCAGATGTTTTAGTGAGGTGTAGTTTGTGGAAAATAAGGTGGTTGTGACAGGAATCGGGGCAGTTACACCTATCGGCACCCATAAAGAAGAATTTTGGGAAAACCTGAAGAAGGGTAAGAGCGGTGTTACTGTCATTGACCATTTTCGTGATTACTCCACATATATCGCTGCGGTTGTTCAAGATTTTGATCCGCAGTGTTATATGGAAAAAAGGGATATTAAAAAAACGGACCGCTTTACCCAGTTTGCTCAGGCGGCTGCCCGCATTGCCCTGGACGATGCGGCGCTTGATCCCGATAAAACGGATAAGGAAAGGATAGGCGTTATTATCGGCTCGGGGATTGGCGGCCTGGATACGATAGAAAAGCAATATAAAATTCTTCTGGATAAAGGTCCCCGCCGGGTAAGCCCCTTTTTGGTACCTATGCTCATTGCAAATATGGCTTCTGGCTATATTTCCATCGTATATGGAATAAACGGTCCCAACTCAACAACTGTAACTGCCTGTGCAAGCGGAACTCATGCCATCGGTGAAGCCTTTAGGATTCTGCAAAGAGGAGAAGCAGATGTAATGATTGCAGGGGGTGCCGAGGCCCCGGTTACTTCAATTGCTTTTGCCGGATTCTGTGCGGCCCGTGCTATGACCACATGTAATGATCAACCCGAAAAGGCTTCCAGGCCTTTTGATTTAAAACGTGATGGTTTTGTTATGGGAGAGGGAGCAGGAGTTTTGATCTTGGAGACGATGGAACATGCGCTAAAGAGAAGGGCAAATATCTATGCGGAGATCATCGGCTATGGAATGTCTGGAGACGGTTATCACTTTACCGCTCCCGATCCGGAAGGGCAGGGTGCGTTCCTTTGCATGCAGAGGGCTTTAAATGATGCCGGCCTTTTCCCCGGGAACGTTGATTATATTAACGCTCACGGCACTTCTACCGTATTTAATGATAAAATAGAAACGCTTGCCATTAAACGGCTTTTTGGCGAGCATGCTCATAAAGTAGCTGTGAGCTCAACAAAATCCATGATCGGGCATTTACTGGGCGCTGCCGGAGGTGTTGAGTTAGTCGCAACAATATTGAGTATGCATTACGGTATTATTCCTCCCACCATAAATTATGAAAACGAAGATCCCGACTGCGATCTCTTCTATGTACCCAATAAACCTTGTCAACGGGATATTAACGTGGCGATTTCAAATTCCTTCGGCTTTGGAGGAACAAATGCGTGTCTTGTTTTAAAAAAATATGTTCCGGAAGGGAGGGAAAGCTAACGGCTCCATTTAAAGACGCGGTTGAATTATTAAGTAAGATTCGCTGGCCGGTTAAGAATTTGGCACTTTATGAGGAAGCGCTTACACATTCATCTTTTGCTTACGAGACTGCTAATCTGAGCAGTAATGAAAGATTAGAATTTCTAGGGGATGCGGTGCTGGAACTTGTAATTTCAGAATATTTTTTTAAAGCTTTCCCCGGTTACCCCGAAGGTAAATTAACTTTAATGCGTCATAATATCGTCAATGAAAAAACACTGTTTCAAATTGCACAAAGTATGGATCTGGGTTCATACATAAAACTCGGAAGAGGCGAGTTCCTCAGCGGTGGCTCAGGCAAACCATCCCTGCTTGCCGATGCTTTAGAGGCGCTGATTGGTGCTCTTTTTATAGATGTGGGCTATGATGAGGCAGGGTTTTGGGTTCTGGAACTCTTCAAACCTTTTTTAGACGCCGTTGAACAGGGAGATATTCCCCTATTGGACTACAAGACGATGTTGCAGGAAAGATGTCAATCCGGGCAGGGAATACTTCCGGAATATCATATTACTGCGGAATACGGCCCTCCTCATAATAAAACATTTGAAGTCCTGGTAAAGGTGGATAATAAAAAGATTGGGTGCGGCAGAGGTAAAAGTAAAAAAGAGGCGGAACAATCAGCGGCTAAATGTGCCTGCGAGTTCCTTGAAAGAAAATAGTTCACTTTTTGGAGTGGTCGTATGTATTTAAAGTCCCTGGAAATTACAGGTTTTAAATCTTTTGCCGAAAAAATCGGGCTTAATTTTGCCTCCGGCATTACCGCTGTTGTTGGTCCGAACGGATGCGGCAAGAGCAATCTTGTAGATGCCATCCGCTGGGCGCTGGGAGAACAAAGCGTTAGGATCATGCGCGGGGCAAAAATGGATGATTTAATCTTCAACGGTACTTCCGGACGCAAACCGCTAAATTATGCGGAGGTATCTTTAGTATTTGACAGGGCGGACAGGTTTTTGCCCGTTGATTACCAGGAGATAGCGCTGACCAGGCGGGTCTTTCGTTCAGGAGAAGGTGAGTACCTATTAAATAAAACTCAATGCAGGCTTAAAGATATTACCGAATTATTTTGGGATACCGGCATTGGAACGGAGACCTACTCGTTGATTGGACAGGGCAGGATCGAACAGATGATTAACGCGAGGCCTGACGAACACCGGGAGCTTTTTGAGGAGGCTGCAAAGATCCATAGATATAAGCAAAGAAGGAAAGAGTCCAGGGCAAGGTTGGATGAGATGGAGCAGAACCTCTTAAGAGTGGAAGATTTGCTGGCGGAACTAAAAAACCAGGAGGAAGGCCTCTTTGAAGCTGCAGCCCTTGCAGGCAGATACAGGGAAATATTTATTAAATTGCAGAATGTTGAACAGAAAATTGCAGGCAAACGCTGGTGGGATAATAAAAACATCTTCCGGAAATTGCATAATGAGAGACAGAATATGGAGGGCAAGCTGTCGGAGAAAAAAAATGTCCTGATAACACTTGAAGAAAAGGGTCAAGAAATTGCACTTAAGGAAAGCACAAAAAACGAGGAAAAAGAAAAGCTGCAAAGCTGTTACACCAAATCTAAGGGAGAAAAGGAAAGCCTCGAAAATAAACTAAGCCTGTTCCGGCAGCAGAATAAATATATGCAAGAAAAAATAAGGGTCAAAGAGGATTCCTGCCGGGAAATTGACGAAAGAATTTCCGGTTTAGAGGAAACGAGGAAAAAGAATGAAGCCGAATTGAAAAGCGTTCTACTTGAGCAGGAAGAGCTGGGGGAAAAGGCTGCGCATATAAAAGACAGGTTAACTCAATTGCAGGCGGGGAGAAATGTTTTAAACCTTGAGGCACTGCGTCAAAAGAAAACGGAGAACGATTTGAAAAAAGTGTCTTTGGAACAATCTCTTGAAGCTGATAGATTGCGTTGCGATGAGCTTAACGAAAGAATAAATGAGTTGGATGAGGGTATAAAAAAAGCGACAGAAGAAATAGAGAAGCTGCAAACGGTTCAAAATAAGATAAGGGGTTTGTTGCACAGGTGTGCATTAGAGCAGGAGGACAGGGAAGAAAAGTCCAGGTTATTGAAACGGCGTTTTCAGGATTTTGATGAAAGGATAAAAGCCAGGAAGGATAGCCTGAATGTTTTGCAAAAAGAACTGGCAAAAAAGGACGCCCGCATAAAGCACCTGAAGGAAAGCCGGGATAGCTTTGACTTTTATGCGAGCGGTGTGCGCGCGGTAATGAAAGCATCGGCCCATAACCCTTTGCTGCAGGGCATTTACGGCCCCGTTGCGGATCTCATTAATGTTCCGCATGGCCTGGAAAAAGCACTGGAGGCAGCGCTGGGAGCAAAAATACAATTTATCGTTACCCGGGATGATGAAACAGCGCGCAGGGCGATCGAGTATCTTAAAAAAAACAGGGCGGGAAAAGCCACCTTTTTGCCTTTAAATCTTTTAAAAACGCCGGGGAAAAGAGAGCTTCCCGCCGCTCCCGGGGAGGATTGTTTGGGAGTGGCTTCGCAGCTTGTGAGCGCGCATCAGCAGTATAAGAAAGCGGTTGATTATCTGCTTGGGCGTGTTCTGGTGTTAAAAAACCTTGAGGCGGGGCTTAATCTGGCCCGCGGTAACAAGGCGGGCTGGAGCCTGGTAACCCTGGATGGGGAAGTAATTACACCGGGTGGTGCCATCTCCGGGGGCAGCCATTCCCAGGAGCGCACTGGTTTTTTGGGGCGCAAGGGGGAGTTGAACGCCTTAGAAGCCAATATTTTAAAGATCAGAAATCAGCAAAAAGACCTCGAAACGGATCTTGAGGGGCTTTTAGACCATATGCGGGGCATAGAGAACGATTTAGCAGAGCTGGATTTACAGGGCAGAAAAGCAGAAAATGAAAAAACCAGGCTTCAAAGCGAGCTGGAGAAAACTGATGCTGGGATATTAAGAGCTGAACATGAGGCAGAGCGCCTTGAAGGTGAAAAAGTAAGGCTTACGGATAAGAATGATAACCTGCAGCGACAGATTTTTCAAAAGGAAAAGGAGCTGCAATTGCTGGGAGAAGCATGTTCTATAATTATAAGTGACCTGGAAAAGATGAGTAGTATAGTTCGTGTTGATGAAGCGCAAGTTAAGAAACTGGAAAAAGAATCGGTCGATATCAGAGTAAGGTTTTCCGCATTGCAGGAGAAGGAGAGCTCTCTGCAAGCAGCTCTGGAGAAACAAGCCGAGGAAAAAGAGGGGCTGGATCTGCTTTTGGCACGCCTTGCGGAGGAGCAGGGCAGGTTATTGAAGGAAATGAGGCATCTCGAAACTGAAGAAGCCGGGACGCTGGCTGGGCTGGAAAAGGCAGCGGGAGAAGTACGCAAAAATGAGGAACTGCTTTTTCTGCTGGGAAAGGAGCTATCCTCCTTAAAAGAAGAGAGGGTATCTTTGTCTTTGGGTTTACAAAAAGAGCAACGGGCAATTGAAAAAATTGAAAGGCGCCTGCAGAATCTGGCTCTGGAATTAATTAAAGCTGAAGAGGCGGGTAAATACCTTGAGGAACAGCTACTGGAAAAATTTAAAATAAATCCTCAGCAAGATCTTTCTCCGCAATTTCAAAGCGTGGACACAGAGGAACAGTTAAAGAAGGAAAAAATATTTCTGGAGGAACAAATAATAGCACTGGGGGAGGTCGACCCCGGTGTTGTTGAAGAATACGAGCGGCTTCAAAAGAGGATTGTTTTTCTTGAAGAGCAGAAAAATGATCTGCTCAAAGGGGAAAAAGGGGTTAAAAAGGTTTTGACGGAGCTGGATCAGCATATGAAGAAGCGTTTTCTTGAGGCACTGAGCGCTATTGAAAACAATTTCTTTGATATCTTTAGGAAGCTTTTCGGTGGCGGCCAGGCTTTTTTAAAATTGACTTCCCCCGAAGATGTTTTGGAATCCGGGGTAGAGATTATTGCACAGCCGCCCGGAAAGAAATTGCAGAGCATCTCCCTGCTTTCCGGCGGTGAAAAAGCTTTAACGGCTATAGCTTTGCTTTTTGCTTTACTGCAGTTTAAGCCGGTACCGTTTTGTGTTCTGGATGAAATTGATTCTGCCCTTGATGAGAGTAACCTGGAGAGGTTTGTTCAATATTTAAAAAAATATTCCGGCAATACCCAATTTATTCTAATTACACACCGCAGAAAGACTATGGAGGAGGCCGATGTCCTGTTGGGAATAACTATGGAAGAGCAGGGTGTTTCCAAAATAGTAACCTTGAATTTAAATAAAAAAGCAGGGTGAAATATTAATGTTAGGTCAATTTAAAAAAGGTTTGCTGAAAACCAGGGAGGCTTTTAAAAACAGAATTGAAAACCTTTTTGGAGTAGCAAATGAACTTGATGAGGGGTTTTTTGATGAACTGGAAGAGATCCTCGTCTCAGCCGATGTAGGTGTAAAGACAACTGAAAAAATAATCATGTTGCTGCGGGAACGCATTAAAAAAGAAAGGGTCAGGGAACGTTCCGCCGCCCGGGAATTGCTTAAAAAATTGTTAATTGAAATGCTGGGTGGCAACGAGCAGGCTTCGCTTGCAGTTGCTTCTTCTCCGCCTACCGTGTATTTAATTTTAGGTGTTAACGGGGTAGGGAAAACTACCGCTATAGCTAAACTGGCTTATCACTACTCCGCTAAAGGGAAAAAAGTTTTGCTCGCTGCAGGTGACACCTTTCGTGCTGCGGCGATAGAACAGCTTGATGAATGGTCCGGCGCTGTCGGAGCGGGGGTAATTAAACACCAGGAAGGCGGGGATCCTTCGGCGGTTATCTTCGATGCTGTTAATGCGGCGGTCTCCAGGGGGGTTGATTTCCTATTATGCGATACCGCGGGGAGACTGCATACGAAAGCGAATTTGCTGGATGAAATGAAAAAAATATACAGGGTTATTCATAAATCTTTAGGGGAAGCACCTCATGAGACACTGCTGGTCGTTGATGCAACCACCGGCCAAAATGCTATCGCGCAAGCCAGACTTTTTCAGGAAGTGGTGCCCATTTCCGGCCTTATCCTGACCAAGCTCGACGGTACAGCCAGAGGCGGTATTGTCCTGGCCGTGAAGGATATTACAGGTATTCCCTTAAAGCTAATAGGAGTAGGTGAAAGAAAAGAGGACCTGGAGCCGTTTAATGCCGCGGAGTTTGTGGAAGCCCTCCTTGCTTAAAGTGTGGCAGGAAGGAACAGAAGCAGTTCAGTCTGCGGAGGGCGAAGTTTTGTCAAGTACTATTGTAAAGGGTATTTACTTTACAGGAGAAATAGTGTATAAATGTTAGAGAAGGTAAATAGGCTAAATTATTTATTTGATTTTTACGGCACTCTGTTGACAGAAAGACAACAGCGCGTCATGGAAATGTATTATAAGGATGACCTTTCTCTGGCGGAGGCCGCCGAACATTTAAGTATTTCCAGACAGGCTGTGCATGATATTTTATCCAGGGCTGTACTTGCCCTGGAAAATTGGGAGAAAAAGCTCAATCTGTACGCTTCTTACCTTCAGCGGAAAGAGGATGGGTGCAGGGTGCTGGAGTTGCTTGCCCGCAGGCCGCTCCAGGAAGAGGATCTTGATGCTATTAAGGAAATTGTACGGCGGAACATGGTTGATAACTGAAAAAGTTATAACTGAAAAAGGAGGCAGCCCCGGTTAAGCCGGGTACTAAATTTGTTATTCAGCGGACTGTCGGAAAAGCTGCAGGATACTTTTCGTAAACTGCGTGGAAAAGGCAAATTAACTGAAAAAGATGTTGACTCGGCATTGCGGGAAGTCCGGCTGGCACTTCTCGAAGCCGATGTCAGTTACAAGGTTGTAAAGCAATTTACCGCCTCACTTAAAGAAAGATCTCTCGGGGCGGAGGTCTTAAAAAGCCTTACACCCGGACAGCAGGTTGTTAAAATTGTACATGCCGAATTGGTCAAGCTTATGGGAGAAACGCAGAGTAAAATCGCCTCCGTTGACAATCCCCCCGGAGTAGTTATGCTGGTAGGGTTGCAGGGCTCGGGGAAAACCACTTCTGCTGCAAAGCTGGCCCGTCTATTGAAAAAAAACGGTCATAATCCTTTGCTGGCAGCAGGTGATATTTACCGTCCGGCCGCAATTAAACAGCTGGAGGTGCTCGGAAAAGAAATTGCAGTTCCCGTTTTCAGCCTCGGCAAGGAGGACCCAAGAATAATTATTGCCCAGGCCTTGAAAGAGGCGGGTAAAGAGGGAAATGATTATGTTATTTTAGATACAGCCGGCAGGCTTCATATCGATGAAGAGCTGATGGATGAATTGATCAACATTAAGAAAAAAACAAACCCGTTGGAAATCTTGTTGGTCGTAGATGCAATGACAGGACAGGATGCTGTAAATGTAGCGCAAGCGTTTCACGAGCAACTCGGGCTGACCGGAGTGATCCTTACCAAGCTGGACGGTGATACCCGTGGCGGAGCGGCGCTTTCCGTCAGGGCCGTGACAAACTGTCCGATTAAATACGTCGGAACGGGAGAGAAATTTGAAGCGTTTGAACCTTTTTATCCGGACAGGATGGCCTCTAGAATATTGGGGATGGGTGATGTGCTTTCGTTAATTGAAAAAGCGGAGGCTGTAGTCGACGAGGAAAAAAGGCAGATTCTTGAAAAGAAGCTGCGCAGCCAGACGCTGACCCTGGAAGACTTTTTGGAACAGCTGGGACAGATAAAACAGATGGGTCCGCTGGAAGATCTCCTGGGTATGATACCCGGGCTGAACAAGGCAGGTAAACAGTTTAAAAACCTTTCCTTGGATGAGAAGCAACTGGTGCAGACGGAAGCCATCATCCAATCCATGACCGGGGAAGAACGCCGGCGCCCGGAGATCATCAACAGCAGCAGGAGACGCCGTATTTCCCTTGGCAGCGGGACAACAGTACAGGATGTCAACAGGCTTTTAAAACAAGTTGAGCAGATGAAAAAAATGTTGAAGCAGATGAACGCATTGGAGAAAGGAAAGCACAAACGCAGGGGAATGTTTCCCTTTTAGAAATTTAGAAATAATAACAAAAGAGCTCAGGAGGTGTTTGTTTTTGTCAGTACGTATTCGTTTAAAGAGAATGGGAGCAAAGAAAAGACCTTTTTACCGTATAGTAGTTGCAGATTCCCGTGTTCCCCGGGATGGAAGGTTTATCGAGGAGATAGGTTATTATAATCCCCTTACTGAACCGAAGACAATCAAAGTTGATATGGAAAAGGCCCAAAAGTGGCTGTCCTTGGGGGCTCAACCTTCCGATACCGTAAAGTTTTTATTTGCCAAAGCCGGATTTCAGAAAAAATAACTGCAGTGCTAGGAGTGATTTTAATGAAAGAATTAGTAGAACTAATAGCCAAATCGCTGGTGGATTATCCTGAGCAGGTTGATGTTAAACAGGTTGAAGGGGAACATTCGGTAATCCTGGAACTCAGGGTTGCCCCGGACGATATGGGAAAAGTAATTGGAAAGCAGGGTCGCATAGCCAAAGCTATTCGTACAGTTGTTAACGCTGCAGCCGTAAAGGATAAGAAGCGGGTGATGGTAGAAATCGTACAATAGGGAGGAACAGGGAGAAAAGCCAATGTCTTTGCAGATGACGACTATTGGAAAAGTTATTTCTCCTTTTGGTATAAAAGGGGAAGTAAAAGTATATCCCTATTCAGACTTTTTGGACCGTTGTTATCTCCTGAAAAAAGTTAAATTAGAAGGAGAAAGCTACTGCGGTTTTAAGGACGTAATAAAGGCTTATATTCACCAAAAATTATGGGTGTTTCATTTTGAAGGCTGCAGCAGCAGGGACGACGCTCGTGAGCTGTATGGGCTTCTGGTTAAAATTTTTTCTTCGGAGAGGGTGCCGCTGCCTTCGGGGGAGTATTACTTAGATCAGCTTATTGGTCTGCAAGCCTTTACAGTTGAGGGCAGAAAACTGGGTTATGTAAAAGATATCATCAGATCCAGCAATGATGTTTATGTAATTAGCAATCAGGAAGCAGGGGAAGAGGCCGGCAAAAGAAAGGATATTCTCATCCCTGCCTTAAAAACTATCGTAAAAGAAATAAACCTCGATAAAGGCTATCTGCTCATAGATCCGTTGCCGGGGCTTTTTGATTAGCACTACAGCGAAAATTAGCAAATAAGCGGTACGATGGAACCGTCCCCGTGGCTTAGCGGAATAACGAAAAAGGCAATCCTTCGCTG
>CAZQXY010000001.1:0-5023 GCA_964597455.1 uncultured Desulfovibrionaceae bacterium | reverse complement strand
AGGCCGGCAAAAGAAAGGATATTCTCATTCCTGCTTTAAAAACAGTGGTGAAAGAAATAAACCTTGAAAAAGGGATTATCCTTATAGATCCTTTGCCCGGGCTTTTTGATTAGGGAGCATTGCAAGATAATATAACAGGGTGTGTAGCGCTGTGCTGCTCGATATTATTACAGCTTTTCCAGCATTGTTTGATGGTGTTTTCAGTGAAAGCATGGTCAGCAGGGCTCAGGAAAAAGAACTGGTTGAGATCAGGATTAATGACCTGAGAGATTATTCGGATGACAAGTTCCGCAGGGTTGACGATTATCCTTACGGCGGAGGGCCGGGGATGATTTTAAAACCGGAGCCTTTCTTTAAAGCCGTAGCCGCTATTAAAAATAAATCACCGGAGGCGGGGTTAAGCAGAACAATTCTCATGTCACCCCAGGGAGAGCTGTTGACCCAGCATAAATTGAAAGGGCTGCGAGAATTTGATCATCTAATTATTCTTTGCGGGCACTATGAAGGTGTGGATGACCGGGTGCGGTTGCATTTGGCGGAGGAGACAATATCAATTGGAGATTATGTCCTCACCGGCGGTGAAATACCCGCTATGGTGCTGGCAGATGCTCTTGTCCGTCTGCTTCCGGGGGTCCTGAACCCTCCTTCCTTGGAGGATGAATCCTTTACCGGCGGGCTGTTGGAGTATCCCCAGTATACACGCCCGCAGGAATACGAGGGGATGAGTGTCCCGGACGTATTATTATCAGGTAATCATGAAAAGATCAGGAATTGGCGATACAATGAATCGTTAAAGCTCACCTCCATGCACAGGCCGGAATTACTGCATAAAAAAGGAATTACCCCTGAGAAGATGAGTACTTCAGACAAAGAAGGTCATCCGGATGAGTAAAACGGGGTACTATGGTCGAGAGGCGGGTAAAGTGAGCGCGAGGCAGTTGAAATTATTGTTTGTTGGGGAGTTGTATGATATAATGTGCCTCGGTGTTGTTCTTGGGAAAGAGGCAGGTATTTGGTAAGTTGAAAGGAGTTAACGGAGATGAATTTAATCGATTATGTCGAAAAAGAATATTTAAAGGAGAATATTACCCCTTTTGCTCCTGGTGATACGGTAAGGGTTCATTTTAAGGTTGTAGAAGGCAGCAGGGAAAGAATTCAGATCTTTGAGGGTGTAGTAATTCAGCGCAAAGGCAGCGGCTTGAAGGAGAACTTTACTGTTCGCCGCATTTCCTACGGAGTGGGAGTGGAGCGATCATTCCCATTACATTCGCCTAAAATAGAAAAGGTTGAAGTTGTTCGCAAGGGTCTGGTCCGGCGTTCAAAATTGTATTACCTGCGCAAACTAAGAGGTAAAGCCGCCCGCATAAAGGAAGCCAGGAGATAAATTTTACAGGGCTTTTCTTGATCATGAAAAGAGGCGACTAGTACATGGATAGTGATCTTAATAAAGAATCCAAAGCGGAAGAAGAAAAGAAGCATTCTGTGCAAAAAGAAATAAAAGAATGGGCCAGGTCTATTATCCTGGCTGTGATTCTGGCTGTGATTATCAGGATGTTTTTCCTGGAGGTTTTTTTAGTGGAAGGGGAATCGATGTTCCCTGCTTTGCAGCACCACGAGCGCTTGGTCGTCAATAAAGTGACTTACTTTCTAAGTGAGCCGGAGAAAGGTGATATCATCGTTTTTAATTTTGCCCCCCAGCGGGATTTTATTAAAAGAGTTGTTGCCCTGGAAGGGGATGTTGTAGAAATTATAGACGGCCACCTCTATATCAATAATGAACTTATAAATGAACCTTTTATAGAAAATCACAGCAAAACGAATTTTGGTCCGGCAGTGGTTCCGGAGGGACATGCTTTTGTCCTTGGAGATAACAGGAGCAACAGTATGGATAGCAAGGATTCTGCGGTCGGCTCTGTATCCTTGGAAAAAGTAAAAGGCAAAGCTTTCCTCGTTTTCTGGCCGCCATTTAATGCGAGATTGCTCTAAGCCGCCAGGTGGTGAACCCTGAAAATGACAGAGAACTTTTACCCCGGCAAAGTGCTGAAAGAAGAGAGAAGATTAAAAGAAAACCTTAAATTTATTGATCTTGTGCTCGAGGTAGTTGATGCCCGCCTTCCCTTGGCAGGCAGGAATAACAGGCTGAAAAGAATGCTGGGCGGAAAAAAAATAATTACCATTCTTAATAAATCCGATCTTGCAGATAAGGAAATAACGGGCCGCTGGCTGAGTATCTTGGCCGGTGATAAAGGGCCCGTTTTAGCTTTTGATGCCAAAAAAATGGGCGGGGTTAAAAAACTGGAAAACCTGCTTCTGGCGAACCGCCCGCAAAGTATTAAATACAGGCGCCCGCTGCGCTTAATTGTAGTCGGTATACCCAATACAGGTAAATCCACTATTATCAACCGGCTGGCGGGTAAATTTGCCTTAAGAACAGGCGAAAAACCCGGAATAACCAGGGGGCCGCAGTGGCTGAGGTTGAGAGCAGGCTGGGAAATGCTGGATACCCCCGGTCTGTTGCCCCCCAGTTTAAAAGGTAAAAGGGCAGAGAGCGTTTTTGGGCTTGCAGCCATCGGTTCACTTGATGTTGATGCTTATGATGAAGAAGAAGTTGTCCTGTGGCTGCTGGAGCGTTACCTGTCCGGTGAAAAAACCCGCCGCTGTCTGTTTGAATGTTATTCGCTGGAGAACGACGGTGCACTTGACGTGTCCGGGGATTTGCTGTATGCCATTGGGGCGCGGCGGGGATGTTTAATAAAAGGCGGCCAGGTGGATAAAAAGAAAACGGCCCGGATAGTGCTGAGGGATTTCAGGAAGGGGGCGCTTGGGCGGATCAGCCTGGAAAAGCCGGAGGATTACAATGGGACACTTTTTGAGGGATAATATTTCCTTGCTCACAATTGACGAAATTAAGGCTTATCTTTTTTCAATAGAAAAACTGTCTGCCAGTGAATTGAGCACTCTTAAAAACGACCAGCGCAAAGGCGTGCAAAAGCTTCTTTCCTCGTTTCTTAAGCAGAGGGAAAAGGCCCAAAACGAGGAAGAACACTTACATAAATTGATGGCCAAAGAACAGTTATTGCACGAGCAGGGCTATGAGCTGATAGCCGGAGCGGATGAGGCCGGAAGAGGCCCCCTGGCCGGGCCGGTTGTGGCGGCGGCAGTAATACTGGATCCGGGAAAGAATTGCTGGGCCGGGATTAATGATTCCAAACAGCTTACTCCGCAGACAAGAGAAGAACTGTATGAGATTGTGGCAGCAAATGCAAAGGCCGTTGCTATAGGGGTAGCGGATGTTTCCTTGGTAGATGAAATTAACATTTATCATGCCTCGTTGCGAGCCATGCGGCTGGCGGTAGAAAGGCTAATGCCGCAACCGGATTATGTCCTCTTCGATGGTTTTAACGTTTCCGGAGTGGATCTGCCGCAGGAGGCGGTCATCGGCGGCGATGCCCGGTGCCTTTCAATCGCAGCCGCTTCTATCGTTGCCAAGGTAACCAGGGATAAGATCATGCTGGAGTACGACAGAGTATACCCCGGTTACGGATTTGACAGAAATAAGGGCTACCCTACCGCCGGGCACAGGGAAGCTATAAAAACCCTGGGGCTATCCCCTATCCACCGCAGGACATTTCAATGCTATAAAGAACCGTAGGTATTACCGATAAGTATTGTATAATAAAGATAATCCGGGGTTGTAATATAACATTATATAAAGGGGCTAATGTCTTGCAAAGAAATACCGGGGGATATAAAAAGAAAATGGGCGCCCTGGGTGAAAAAATTGCCGGGGAATATTTAATTAATACGGACGGCTACAACATAGTTGCCAGAAACTATACCTGCCCCCTTGGGGAACTGGATATTGTAGCTTATGACGGGGAAACGCTTGTTTTCGTAGAGGTCCGGACCGGCAGCACTTCCTCAGTGGGTTATGCCGAAGAATCGATTGGTTTTCGCAAACAAAAAAAATTACGGCAGCTTGCCGCTTATTATTTAAAGGACAAGGGAATGTCCGACTGTTCGTGTCGTTTTGATGTGGTTATTATATTGTTCGAGAAGGGAAGATCGCGGGCTGAGGAAATAAAACTGTTGAAAAACGCGTTCTAATAATATGTTGAAAGGTGATTGAGGTTGCTATCAAAAGTTACCGGCTGTGCACTTATCGGTATAGAAGGATACGAAGTATCCGTAGAGACTGACGTAAGCAGGGGGTTGCCCAATTTTCACCTGGTAGGGCTGGCGGCTCCTTCAGTTAAAGAGGCCAGGGAGAGAGTTCGCGCTGCAATCACAAATAGCGGTTTTAAATTTCCTGCCAAACGGATTACCGTTAACCTTGCCCCTGCAGATATTAAGAAAGACGGCTCCGCTTTCGATCTGGCGATTGCCGCAGGTATACTGGCCGCAACCGGACAGGTTCCCGAAACAGCCCTGCAGCAAAAAGTCTTTGCCGGCGAGCTCTCTCTGGACGGAGAGTTAAGGGAGATTCCTGGAACAATGGCTATCGCTGTTTCCATAAAAAAACGGGCTGAAATGAGGAATACCCTGGAGCTAATCGTGCCGCGAGGGAATGCTCTGGAGGCCTCAATGGTTGGCGGCGTTCCGGTAAAGGGCGTCTCAAACTTAAGGGAGCTTGCAGCCTACCTGAAGGGGGAGGAAAGCCTGACGGAAGTTTCCTCCGGCCTGCCGGACGATATTCTTAAAAATGAGGGAAACAGCGAACAGCCCGATTTTAAAGAGGTAAAAGGCCAGTTAACGGCAAAAAGGGCGCTGGAGATCGGGGCTGCAGGCGGGCACAATGTCATCTTAACGGGGCCTCCCGGCACGGGCAAAACGATGCTGGCGCGCAGGATTCCTTCGATCTTGCCTTCCATGACGCTTGACGAGTGTCTGGAAGTGACAAAGATTCACAGCGTTACGGGGCTAACCAGGAAGGACAGGCCCCTTATTACCAGCAGGCCGTTTCGCACCCCTCACCATTCAGCCACAATCGCCGGCATACTCGGCGGCGGCAGGATTCCCCGGC